>SCQV01000619.1 GCA_004299085.1 Chitinophagaceae bacterium
TGGAACCCTGGAACTTGGAACTCTGAAACTTTACTATGCATTTTTCCCGTGACAATTCTTATATTTCTTCCCGCTGCCGCAGGGACAAGGATCATTACGCCCCACTTTAGGCCCAACGCGAACAGGTTCCTGTTTTACAGGTTCATTGTTTTCATAGTAATCTTCATCATCTTCCATGCCGTTGGCACTTGCCGGCACACCGGCATACTCTTCCTTGCGCATTTTCATCTTGCTCATATCAGTACGTTGTTCGCGGCCTTCATGAATACGCTGTGGCGCATTTTCTGCAACCGGTATGGATGCTTTGCATAAGAAGGAGATAATCTCACGGTTGGTTTCGACGACCATTTCTCGGAATACGCCAAAAGCTTCTACCTTATATATTACCAAGGGATCTTTTTGCTCATACACTGCACTTTGAACAGATTGTTTCAAATCATCCATAGCACGTAAATGCTCTTTCCATCCTTCATCCACAAAAGCAAGTGTGGCTGTTTTTTCCAGGGCATTAATCAGTTGCTTGCCGTTGGAATTCAGGATCTTTTTCAAATCAGCCAACACATTTAATCCCTTGATGCCATCCGTAAAAGGAATAGATATATTCTCAATTCTTTCACCCTGATCTTTATAAATCTGCTGTATAACCGGGAAAGTTTTTTTAACTAATTCCTCAGATTTTCGGGCATAGCTTTTTCTGGCTTCCGCGTACAGCTTTTCAGTAAGCGGATGTTCTTCAAGGTCATCAAGTTCTTTAGCAGTAATGGAGGTATCCACACCCAGATAACGAATAGCATCTATTTTCAATCCTTCGTGGTCATCATTGTTTTTGTGTGCCTGAACAATGCTGGAAGCCACGTCGTAAAATGCGTTATCAATATCTAAGGCAAGCCTTTCTCCAAACAGTGCATGCTTACGCCGGTCATAAATAACAGAACGCTGCTTGTTCATCACATCATCATAATCCAATAAACGCTTACGGATACCGAAGTTATTCTCTTCCACCTTTTTCTGCGCTCTTTCGATAGAATTGGAAATCATTCTGTGCTGGATCACTTCTCCTTCTTTATATCCCATCCTGTCCATCAACCCGGCAATACGCTCTGAGCCGAACATACGCATCAGATCGTCTTCCAGCGAAGCATAGAACTGTGAAGAACCGGGATCTCCCTGTCGTCCTGCACGACCGCGCAACTGTCTGTCCACACGGCGGCTGTCATGTCTTTCTGTACCAATGATCGCCAAGCCACCGACTTCTTTTACACCCGGACCAAGCTTAATATCTGTACCACGGCCGGCCATATTAGTGGCAATAGTGATATTCCCCGGCAACCCTGCTTCAGCAACGATTTGTGCTTCACGCTGATGCTGCTTGGCATTTAATACGTTATGAGGAACTTTTTCAAAGGTGAGCATTTTGCTCAGCAGTTCAGATACTTCCACCGAAGTAGTACCTACAAGTACAGGCCTTTTTTCTTCTCTTAATTTTTTAATTGTGTCAATAACAGCGCGGTATTTATCGCGTTTGGTTTTATAAACTAAATCTTCACTATCATCTCTGACAATGGGGAGATTAGTGGGTATCTCCACCACATCTAATTTATATATTTCCCAGAATTCTCCCGCTTCTGTAGAAGCAGTACCGGTCATGCCTGCCAGCTTATGATACATGCGGAAATAATTCTGCAGGGTGATGGTCGCAAATGTCTGCGTGGCAGCTTCCACTTTCACATCTTCTTTAGCTTCAATAGCCTGATGTAGCCCTTCTGAATAACGGCGGCCTTCAAGGATACGGCCGGTCTGTTCATCCACAATCTTCACTTTCCCGTCCAGCACCACATATTCTACATCTTTTTCAAAAAGGGTATAAGCTTTCAGCAATTGCTGCATGGAATGAATGCGCTCGCTTTTTATGGAAAAATCTTTCAACAGATTGTCCTTCTTTGCCATTTTTTCTTCGGGGTTCAGCGCATGATCATTTTCCACCTCTGCTATTTCAGAACCTATATCCGGCATGATGAAAAATTCAGAATCCTCACCGCTTGCTGTGATAAGAGAAATTCCTTTATCCGTTAAATCAACTGTATTATTTTTTTCATCAATGGAAAAATACAATTCATCCGTTACCACATGCATTTCTCTTTCCTGATCAGCCAGATAATGGTTTTCAGCCTTTTGCATCAAAACCTTATTTCCCGGCTCGCTCAAAAATTTAATTAAAGCATGATTTTTAGGTAATCCTTTAAAAGCACGATATAAATGCAAGCCACCTTCTTCAGGGCCATCTTGTCCTTCTTTTATAAGTTTTTTGGCTTCTTGTAAGCTTTGGGTGGTTACTCTTCTTTGGGCTTCCACTAATTTCTGAATACGCGGTTTCAGCGAAACAAACTCCTGCTCCTCACCACGGGGTACCGGGCCGGAAATGATCAGCGGAGTACGGGCATCATCCACCAGCACACTATCCACCTCATCCACCATGGCAAAATGATGCTTGCGTTGCACCATTTCATCCGGCGTGTGCACCATGTTATCCCGTAAATAATCGAAGCCGAATTCATTGTTAGTGCCGTAAGTAATATCGGCCATGTAAGCCTGGCGGCGTTCTTCAGAATGAGGCTCATGCTTATCAATGCAATCTGTGGTCAATCCTAAAAACTCAAACAGCGGACTGTTCCATTCCTGGTCACGGCGTGCCAGGTAGTCATTCACGGTTACCAGGTGAACACCTTCACCTGCAAGTCCATTCAGGTAAGAGGGCAGGGTGGATACCAGCGTTTTACCTTCACCGGTTGCCATTTCGGCAATTTTACCCTGGTGAAGCACAATACCGCCGATCAATTGCACATCGTAATGCAGCATATTCCAGGTGATAGCAGTACCAGCGGCATCCCAGGAATTACTGTAAATGGCCTTATCTCCATCTATGCGGATGTAATTTTTTTTCAGTGCCAGTTCGCGGTCTAAGTCAGTAGCGGTGGCCGTAAGCTGCTTATTTTCCAGGAAGCGGTGTGCCGTTTCTTTCATGACGGCAAATGCTTCGGGAAGTATCGCATTGAGCACCTCTTCCAACTGCTCGTCACGCTTCTTTTTCAGCTTATCTATTTCTTCATAGATTTTGTCTTTCTGAAAAATATCAGTCAGCTCAGGGTCTTCAGCCTCTGCTTCTTTGGAATGAATTTCCTCATCTATTCCTGCCAGGTGTTCTTTGATACGATCTTTAAAAAGGACTGATTTGCCTCGCAATTCATCATTGCTGATGGTTTGCAGCTTATCATATTCTTCATTGATTGTTTCCACCATAGGCCACAGCGCCTTCACATCCTTTTCAGATTTCCGTCCGCCAATCATTTTTGAAATAAATCCAAGCATATTATTGTAATAATTTTTTTATGAAAATTGTTTTCTGAATTCTAAATATGGCTGTTTAAGGCAAAAATTGTGCTTTGTAAATAAAATGCCATTGTGGCAGCC
>SCQV01000620.1 GCA_004299085.1 Chitinophagaceae bacterium
ATAGCCGATTCTTTGATTGGCGGGATTTTTAATATGCTGTAGAGCCTGTTCATTCGCACCTTGTCTTGTCTCTTGTATTCCGGTAAAGTATTTAAATTAAAAAATATAATCAGGTACTTTTCAATTCTCCACTTATACTTTCACGTTATTAAGTGAACCGTTTATTTGATCTGAATGTTATATCGTAACTATTGTTAAATCCTAATCAAAAATTTAAAAAAAGAATCATCATATCTGAGGTGTGCCGGTAAAAGAAAAATATATATTTATCTTATTTAACTTATTTTTATTTACTACCTTGCAGCGTCAAAAAGTTTAAAGTTATCCAAATATGCCTTCTCCTTCTTATCCAACATTATGGCCTTTTCTAATATACGGAATCTTAGTCTTACTATTGGCGGGAGGAATGTTGTTTATTTCCCATTTTCTGGGGGAACGGCATCAGGAAAAAGAGACGGATGAAGTTTACGAAGCAGGTATTGAAGCTACGGGTACTGCCAGATTACTTTTCCCTGTTCATTTCTATTTAATAGCCATGTTTTTTGTTATATTCGACTTAGAAGCGGTTTTTATCATTTCGTGGGCTATTGCCATCAGAGATGTGGGATGGGGTGGCTATTTAGCTGTAGTAATTTTTGTGGCTATATTAGTAGCTGTATTAATATATGAATGGCGTATCGGCGCCCTTAATTTCGGGCCTCAGGGGAAGAAAATACTAAGGGCTTACAGGCATAAAATAAAAGGAGTAAATCACAATGAAGTGGTGGACAAGCAAAATAACTAACCCTACGATAACCACGGCAGGCAGCGGTTCTTTTGAAGAAACAGTACAAAAATCTCTTGTGCTCACGCGGATGGAAGATCTGATAGCCTGGGGGCGAAAGAATTCTATCTGGCCCTTTAATTTCGGATTATCCTGCTGCTATGTAGAGATGGCTACCAGCATTACGAGCAAATATGATATTGCACGTTTTGGAGCAGAAGTAATACGTGGTACACCACGCGAGGCAGACATGATGATAGTGGCGGGAACTGTATTTATGAAAATGGCTCCGGTTATTAAACGGTTATATGAGCAAATGATGGCTCCACGCTGGGTCATATCTATGGGATCCTGTGCCAACTCAGGCGGTATGTACGATATATATAGTGTGGTTCAGGGAGTGGATAAGTTTATGCCGGTGGACGTATATGTCCCGGGGTGTCCACCGCGTCCTGATGCATTTCTGGAGGGGATCTTATTACTCAGGGATCAGGTGGGAAAAGAAAAAAGACCGCTGGGCTGGACAATAGGCAATCAGGGTATTATAAAACCCGAGCAAGTGTCCATGCGCGATCTGAAAAGAGAAGAAAGAATGAAAATGACGGAGGTAAGGCCGCCGGAAGAGATATAGCGGGTTGAAGATTTAATGTTGAATGCTCAATGTTCAATATTCAATGTTCAACTTTAAGTGAAGACAGGGATTATAAATTTGGAGGCCAGACTAATAACTTAATAATAGATAACTCAATTATCAATAACCTAAAAAGCGTTCATGTCTGAAACAGAAAATATTGTTTCTGCATTGCAAAATGAATTTGGAGCAGGATTTCTCACGCTTCAAAATACCAAGGACGAATTTCCTACTTGCTGGATCTCAGCCGATAGTATTATAGAGGTGCTGTCTTATTTGAAAAACATCCATGATCGTCCATATAAGATGCTGCACGATCTGAGTGCTATTGACGAGCAGGCCAGGAACTATCGCCAGGGTCAGCCTGAAAGCCGTTTTACGATTGTATATACGCTACTTTCTTTTGAAAGAAATAGCTTTATCAGGTTAAAGGTTCCATTGACATCGGAAAATCCTTCTGTCAGAACGGCCACTAAAATATGGAACGCTGCTAATTGGTATGAAAGAGAAGTGTATGATATGTTTGGTGTTCTTTTTGAAGGGCACCCTTGCTTGAGAAGAATATTAATGCCCCAGAGTTGGAAAGGCCATCCCCTGCAAAAATGTCATCCTGCCAGGGCTACGGAAATGGGCCCTTTTCAATTGCCGGAAGATAAGCAGGAAGAAGAGCAGGCTCTATTACAATTTAAGCCGGAAGAATGGGGATTGGATCAGGTTTCAGGTAATGATGAGCTGATGTTTTTAAATCTGGGCCCCCAGCATCCCGGAACGCATGGTGTTCTAAGATTAGTATTACAATTAGATGGGGAACATATTGTCAATATTGTTCCTGATATAGGGTTTCATCATCGTGGAGCTGAGAAAATGGCTGAACGCCAATCCTGGCACACTTATATTCCTTACACAGATCGGGTGGAATATCTGGGTGGAGTGATGAATAATTTTCCTTACGTAATGGCAGTGGAGAAACTTGGCGGTATTGAGATACCGGATCGTGCCAAAGTGATCCGGATCATGATGAGTGAGTTTTTCAGAATATCCAGCCACTTAGTTTGGTATGGAACCTTCGCACAGGATTTGGGAATGATGACGCCGGTTTTTCTGACATTTTATGATCGTGAAAAAATCTTCGACGTAGTTTCGGCTATCTGTGGCGACCGTATGCATCCCAACTGGTTTCGGATAGGCGGGGTTACCCAGGATCTTCCCAACGGATGGGAAACGCTGGTAAAAGATTTTATAGATTATTTCCCTAAGCAACTGAAGCTGTATGATAAGATGGTCATGAAAAACAGCTTGTTCAAAGCGCGCACAGTGGGTATCGGCGTATATACGACAGAAGAAGCTATTGACTGGGGAATTACCGGACCCGGATTACGTGCGACAGGTTTTGACTGGGATTTTAGAAAAAAGCAACCTTATTCCGGATTTGAGAATTTTGAATTTGATATTCCTACTGGCAAAAATGGAGATTGTTATGATCGGGCATGGGTGCGGGTACAGGAAATGAGGCAAAGCTTGCGGATCATTGAGCAATGTTTAAAGAACATGCCGGGCGGCGATTACAAATCATCCAATCCGTTGACAACACCACCACGAAAGGAAAAGACGATGCACGATATTGAAACGTTGATCAACCATTTCCTGAATGTGACGTGGGGACCTGTTCTTCCTCCTAATGAAGCTATCTTTGGAGTGGAAGCAACGAAGGGGTATAATAGTTATTATTTAATCAGTGATGGAAGCACTACTTCCTATCGTACCAGAATAAGAACACCGTCATTTCCACATTTACAATTTGTGCCCTATATCAGTAAAGGATATACGATACCTGATTTAATGGCGATTTTAGGAAGTGTGGATTATGTACTGTCAGATGTGGACAGATAATTTTTTTGCAATGGCTGAAACAAAAGTTATACCGGACAAAGCAGTAAAAGAAATCACAGCGCTTTTTCATCATGTGCCTAAAAAAAGCGCTACATGTATAGAAGCTTTGAAAATTATTCAGAATCACAATCGCTGGGTTTCGGATGATGCTGTGAAAGAGCTTGCTGTATTATTGGAAATGTCGCCGGATGAAATTGACGGAGTGGCTACGTTTTATAATATTATTTTCAGGCAACCGGTAGGAAGGCATATTATTCATTTGTGCAATAGCGTCAGTTGCTATATCTTAGGATATGAAAAGATAGAAGATCATATAAAGAATAAATTGAAGGTAGGGTTCGGAGAAACGACGCCTGATGGAAGGTTTACTTTTCTTCCTATCCCTTGTCTTGGTACATGCGATCATGGTCCGGCAATGATCATTGATGAAGATTTACACAGAGATTTGACGGCTGAAAAGGTGGATGAGATTCTGGAGAAGTACCAGTAGTGGGTGGGTAAAGGGTAAGTTGTAAAGAGCGGAGTAGGCAGCAGCAGGAGGCAGTTGCAGTGATTTGTAAGTGGTAATTAGTAAATGGTAAGTGGTAATAAGTTAGCGTCATGTCAACTTTGAAATGGCGGTAAAGGGTATCCCACAAAGCCACCAAGATGCACAAAGTAAAGCCTTCGTGGACTTTGTGGCTTGGTGGGAAACAAGATAAAACATTCTTGATATTTCACTAATAGTGAGCAATGGGAGCGGGCAGTTAGTAACAATAAAAATTAAATTGAAAAGTAAAACATTAGATAAAATAAAGGATAAATAATAATCAATGTTCAATCTATGTCGTTTAGTCAGGGATTTTGTCACCCTGAGCTTGTCGAAGGGCGGTAGATACCTTAACTAAACTATATTGAATGTTCAATAATAAATATTCAGAGTTCAATAATCAATGCTCAACATGATTAAACTAAACAGGAAAGTATTTCAAACAATTATCTATATACGTTGTAACAATAAAACAAAAGAACAATCACACAATCAAACAATTAAGTGGAACAGCCTTTAACCCAACATATTAAAAAAGATGGTTCTGTACTTTCACTGAAGGAATATGAAGCAGTCGGCGGTTATCAGGGTCTTAAAAAGGCGCTGAAGATGACCCCGAAGGAAGTGATGCAGATGGTGAAAGATTCTAATCTGCGTGGAAGAGGCGGAGCAGGATTCCCAACAGGAATGAAATGGAGCTTTGTTCCTATGGACGATCATGCGCCTCATCCGAAATATATAGTGGCCAATGGTGATGAAATGGAACCCGGCACCTTTAAAGATCGTGTATTGGTGGAAGGGAATCCGCATCAATTGATTGAAGGGATGATCATTAGTGCGTATGCTATTCAGGCTGATATCAGCTATATCTTTTTACGCTGGGCTTATCATGAAGCGGCCAAAAGAGTGGAAGTGGCCATTCATGAAGCGTATCAGGCGGGATATCTCGGCGAAAGGATTGCAGGGAGTGACTTTCATTTAGAGATGCATTTGCATACCAGCGTAGGCAGATATATGTGTGGAGAAGAAACTGCGTTGTTGAATGCGTTGGAAGGAAAGAGAGCTAACCCGAGAAGTAAGCCGCCATTTCCACAGGTAAGCGGATTATTTGGCAAGCCGACTATCGTAAATAACGTAGAAACATTCAATAATATTCCTCATATCATTGATAAAGGTACCGAGTGGTATCAAGCATTAAGTAAATCACCAGATGGTGGTGGAACTAAATTATACGGAGTAAGTGGTCATGTGAAGAAGCCTGCGATATGGGAATTGCCTTTAGGCGTTTCGTTAAGAGAGTTGATTGAGGAACATGCAGGCGGCATGATGGATGGATACAAGTTTCGTGCTGCATTGCCGGGCGGAGCATCCACTGATTTTCTGACAGAAGAACATTTGGATGTAGCGATGGATTTCACCAATGTGATGAAAGCCGGCAGCAGGATGGGGACAGGAACAGTAATTGTATTGGATGATAAAACATGTCCTGTCGGAATGGTGCTGAATCTGGAAAAGTTCTTTGCACAGGAATCCTGCGGATGGTGTACCCCCTGCAGAGAAGGCCTGCCATGGACTGCCAAAATCCTTGATGCCATCGAAAACGGCAGAGGAATGATGAATCAATTGGATATCTTATCTTTCGAAACTGTTTATATGGCGCCGGGCAATACATTTTGTGCCCTGGCACCCGGCGCAATGGAACCTTTGCAAAGTGCATTGAAATACTTTAGAGAAGATTTTGAGAGACATATTAAAGAACATAAATGCCCCTGGGATTGATCATGGCTAAGATATTTGTAGATAACATAGAATATGAAGTGCCTGACGGTAAGAATTTGCTGGAGGTTTGTCTGTCTTTAGGATTTAATCTCACTTACTTTTGCTGGCATCCCGCTATGCATTCAGTAGGAGCTTGCCGCCAGTGTGGAGTGATCAATTTTAAAGATGAAAATGATAAAAGAGGAAGATTGGTCATGTCATGTATGCAGGCAGCAACGAATGGTACCCGTATTTCTATCGAAGATCCACGGGCACGTGCTTTTCGTGCTGGAAATATTGAAGCATTGATGCTGAACCATCCGCATGATTGCCCTGTATGTGATGAGGGGGGGGAATGTCACCTGCAGGATATGACTGTAATGTCCGGACATAACTACAGAAGAAATACCTTCAAGAAAAGAACCCATTATAACCAATATCTTGGACCTTTCATCAATCACGAGATGAACCGTTGCATTCAATGTTATCGTTGTGTCCGTTTTTATAATGATTATGCAGGGGGAAAAGATCTGGCAGTATTTGCTGCGCACGATGATGTGTATTTTGGCAGGCAGGAAGAAGGCGTATTGGAAAATGAATTTAGCGGAAATCTGGTGGAAGTTTGTCCAACCGGTGTTTTCACCGACAAAGTATTGAGAAAGCATTATACAAGAAAATGGGATTTGACCTCAGCTCCTTCTGTTTGTCATCAATGTTCTTTGGGTTGTAATATTCTGACCAGTGAACGCTACGGAGGAATACGAAGAATCCTGACCCGTTATAATGGGGATGTAAATGGATATTTTATTTGCGACCGCGGAAGATTTGGTTATGAATATACCAACAGTGATCAAAGGATTAAACAGCCTTCGAAGAATACAGATAATTCTTCACAACCATTAAGTACGGAAGATGCATTGCATGATGTAAAAGATTCAATTTTTTCGAAAAAGAATATTATCGGCATTGGTTCGCCACGCGCTTCGCTGGAATCTAATTTCATGCTTAAGGAATTAGTTGGAGAAAATAATTTTTATGGCGGTATTCCCAAGCGGGAATCAGATCTGGTACACCGGGTTATTTCTATTCTTCATCAAGGAAAGGTGAAAACACCTTCTCTGAAAGAAGTGGAGAGCTATGATGCTATATTGATTTTAGGAGAAGATGTCACCAATACCGCACCCATGCTGGCTCTGGCTGTCAGGCAGGCAGCCAAAAACCAACCAAGAGAAAAAGCGTATGCTTTAAGAATTCCCCAATGGGATGATGCGGCGGTCAGAGAGTCAGTGCAGGGTCAAACCGGTCCGGTTTATTTATTGACCACCCATCATACCAAATTAGATGAAATTGCCACAAAAGCGGAATATGCTGCTCCCGACGATATTGCGATTACAGGCTTTGAAATAGTACAACAGATTACGCGTTTATCACAATCCGCTAATGGAGATGAATCATCCCAATCATTTACGGCTTCTGTTGCCAGAGATTTATTAAAAGCTAAAAAGCCTTTAATCATTTCGGGAACAAGTCTTTATAACACCGCGATTATACAGGCGGCTGCTAATATTGCATACAGCTTAAAAGATAATGGTAAAGATGCCGGACTGGTCTATGCTGTACCGGAAGTAAATTCCATGGGAATGTCCATGCTGGAACAGAAAAATTTGGACGATGCTATTGGAAGGGCAAAGGAAGGTGGAGTGGATGCAGTGATCATTGCGGAAAACGATCTTTATTTCCGGGTTGATAGAGATATAGCAAATGATTTCCTGAAAAACTGCCATCATGTTTTGGTACTGGAAAATTTACAAAATGAGACTACCACGAAGGCAGATTATATTTTACCTGCCGGCACATTTGCAGAATCTACCGGAACTGTAGTGAACAATGAGGGTAGAGCACAACGCTTTTATCAGGTATATAAGCCTTCCAATGAAATGAGGAGTAGTTGGGACTGGCTGAATGAAATAAGAAACTCAATAAGTGGCGTTCATGCAGAGAATTTTGATGCGGTGGTTGATGAAATGATAAAGAAATACCCGGAATTGGCGAAAGTAAAATCTGTGGCCCCGGACGCCAATTTCAGAAAAGGCACTCAAAAGATACCGCGTGAAACTGCACGATATAGCGGGAGAACGGCTATGCTTGCCAACATCAATGTCAGTGAACCGAAACCTCCTGTTGATAAAGATTCACCATTGTCTTTTACAATGGAAGGCTATCAAGGTGTGCCGCCATCTCCGGACGTTCCATTCTTCTGGTCACCGGGATGGAATTCAGTTCAATCTATCAACAGGTATCAGACAGAAGTGGGGGGGGCATTGCACGGCGGGAATCCCGGAGTAAGATTATTAGAGCCTTCGAATGAAAATAAATCAGGTTATTTCAATCAATCAACAGAAAAGTTTTCCAGAAGAGAAGGAGAGTGGTTGGTTATTCCTTTTTACCATATTTATGGTTCAGACGAATTAAGTGTGAAGGGGCCGGCGCTGGCAGAAAGAATACCGCCGGTATATATTGCCATGAATGGAAAGGATTTGGAGAAAGGAAATTTAAAGGATGGAGATCATATTGAAATAACGTTTAATCAAAATAAATTAAGTATTTCTGTAAAATCAGAGAATACATTGCCGGAAGGCATTGCGGGTTTACCGAAAGGATTTAAAGAAACAACAGGAATTGAGTTTCCGTTTTGGGGAAGGATAAGGAAGGTTTGAGGTTTGGAGTTTAATGTTTCGAGTTTAATGTTTCGAGTTTCGGGTTTATCGTTTATAGTTGAGAGTTGAGAATTGACCATCGACATTTGTATTTTTTTGAGATTTGTAATTTAAAATAAAATATTGTTTTTGATTTAAGATTTATCGCATGAATCCAATCTGGGCACATATTCTGACACTTGTTTTGGTACTGCTGGTGATGGTCACTATTGCCGCAGGACTGATTTATGTGGAGAGGAGAATGCTGGCAGTGTGGCAGGACAGGCTTGGGCCGAACAGGACAGGACCTTTCGGCCTTTTACAGGTGCTTGCCGACATGATTAAAATCTTTTTTAAAGAAGACTGGATCCCCAAGTTTGCGGATAAGCGTGTTTTTGTATTGGCGCCCATGATTATCATGATGACCATTCTGATGACCTTCGCTGTTATTCCGTTTACTCCACTGATATCAGTGATTAATCTTAATATTGGTGTATTGTTCTTTTTAGCTATGTCGTCTTTAGGCGCATACAGTGTCGTATTGGCAGGGTGGTCTTCCAATAATAAGTATTCGCTGTTGGGTGCTATCCGCGGCTCTGCACAGATGCTTTCTTATGAAGTTTTCATGGGTATTTCCCTGATGGGCGTGGTGGTGATGGCTGGTACCTTTAATCTGCATGATATTGTAATGGCACAACATTCAATATGGTATTTCATTCCTCAGTTCGTAGGATTTATTGTATTCTTTATTGCAGGCATCGCGGAAACCCATCGTTTACCCTTTGATATACCGGAAGCGGAAAGTGAATTAGTGGCGGGTTATCATTCGGAATATTCAGGAATGAAATTCGGGATGTTTTTTGTGGGAGAATACCTGGGAATTACCCTGATATCGGCATTAATTGTTACCCTGTATTTTGGTGGATGGAGAGGACCTCATTTTCTTCCTCCGGTGGTTTGGTTTTTAATTAAAATGTTTGTATTTATATTGATATTTATTTTGATGAGAGCCTCTTTGCCACGGCCCAGGTATGATCAACTAATGTCTTATGGATGGAAAATATTATTGCCGTTATCCCTATTAAATTTATTGATAACTGGCGCTTGTGTATTATACTTTGCCCCGGGACATTGAGAAGATAAAAGATAAAAGTCAAAAGATAAAAGTAGATAGTAAAAAGTCGAAAATGTTTTATATAATCAGAGTAAAAAGCATTTTAACAATACAACACTAAAATAATCAAATTTGCCTGCACCTATGGTTCGGCAAGCAGGCAAGTAAACAATAAACTAAAATGTTAAGCAATATCAGATCCATGTGGTTGGTGTTCTTACGGATGTTTCACAAGAGAGTGACTGTGCAATATCCGGAGAAGAAGAATTACCTGCCGCCGAGATGGCGTGGCAGGATCGTGTTAACGCGTGATCCTGATCATTCGGAACGTTGTGTGGCCTGCTATTTATGCGCAGCCGCCTGCCCGGTAGATTGCATTTCCCTACAGGCAACTGAAGATGAAAACGGAAGGCGATATCCGGAGTTTTTCAGAATCAATTTTTCAAGATGTATTTTTTGTGGTCTATGTGAAGATGCCTGTCCTACTTATTCTATTCAGTTGATACCTGATTTTGAGATGGCGGAATATAATCGCCAGAACTTAGTGTATGAGAAAGAAGATTTGCTGATTGACGGGCAGGGTAAATATCATGGATATAATTTTTATAAAGTGGCGGGTGTAGCCGCAGGAGTTAAAGAGAAAGGAGGGGGGGACAATGAAGACAAACCCGTAGATATTAAAAAACTAATTCCTTAATGAACGTCATCTTCTATATTGCATCCATCATTGCCATTATGGCTACCATTATGGTGATCACAGGGAGAAATGCTGTTCATTCGCTGTTATTCCTGACGGTATCATTGTTGGCTGTTGGAGTGGTATTCTTCACTTTGGGAGCTCCGTTTATGGCAGCGCTGGAAGTTATTATTTACGCAGGCGCCATCATGGTGTTATTTGTCTTCGTGGTCATGATGTTGAATCTGGGTAAGGCTTATGAGAAAATGGAAGAATCCTGGTTCAGCTATAAAGCATGGTTGGGGCCGGGCATTTTGTGCGTTATTTTATTGGGAGAATTAATCTATGTGTTTACTGTAACGAAAGGCAGCAGTCAACCGCTGACTGTTATAACCCCGCAGGAAGTAGGGATGTCACTTTTTGGCCCTTACATTTTGGGTGTTGAGCTGGCTGCCATGCTGCTGATGGCGGGTATTATCGGCGCTTATCACATTGGCAGGAAGAAGCAGAAAGAATATCACCGGTTTTTACAAAAAGAGGAGGAAAGCGTATGATGACGCATATTCCACCGAACGAAGGGTTATTGCTGGCGGCCATATTATTCCTGCTCGGCCTGATAGGAGTCATGACAAGAAGGAATATTATTTATATCTTAATGTGTATAGAAATCATGTTGAATGCCTGTGGGCTGGCGTTTGTTTCCGCCGGGGCCAAGTGGATGCAGGCAGACGGGCAAGTAATGTTTATTTTCATATTGGCGATGGCAGCAGCGGAGGTATCAGTGGGGTTAGCCTTAATTTTACAAATGCATAATCAGCATAAATCAGTTGATGTAAATGTATTAAATCAACTAAAGGATTAGTATGGGTATTTATCATCTTCTTTGGCTTATACCGGCGTTGCCTTTATTAGGCTTTTTAATCCTGGCTATTTTTGGATTAAAGATGCCCAACAGGGCTATCGGAATTATAGGATGCGCTTCCATAGGCTTGGCAGCCTTGCTGACTATTATCATCGGTATCAATTTTCTGACTTCTCCTCCCACGGGAAATTTTTATCAGCAAACATTGTGGACCTGGTTTAGCGTGCATGGATTTTCTCCTGCTATCTCCTTTTATTTAGATCCTGTTTCACTCATTTTTACTTTCGTAGTTACCTTTGTAAGTTTTCTTATTCATTGGTACTCTACGGAATATATGCGGGGGGATGAAGGTTATCCGCGGTTCTTTGCCTACATGAACCTATTTGTATTTTCCATGTTGACTTTAGTACTGGCCAATAACCTGTTACTTCTGTACTTAGGTTGGGAAGGTGTAGGATTGTGCAGCTTTTTACTTATCGGTTTCTGGTATAAAGAGCAGGAGAATTGCTATGCAGCCAGGAAGGCGTTCATTGTTACCCGTTTTGGCGATACCGCCATGATTATCGGATTATTTTTACTGGTTAAGAATTTCAACACTTTAAATATCCAGGACATTTTGACTAAAGCGCCTTCCTTATGGCAACCGGGGGCTACCACGGCTTTCTGGGCAGCCATTCTTTTATTAGGAGGAGCTTTAGGAAAATCGGCGCAATTGCCCTTACAGACATGGCTTCCGGATGCGATGGCAGGACCCACACCCGTGAGCGCATTAATCCATGCCGCTACGATGGTGACTGCCGGCGTTTATTTAATTGCAAGAATGCATGTGTTATATGAATTAGCGCCGGTAGTACAATTGATCGTGGCTATTATCGGGGCGGCTACTTTATTAATCGCGGGTTTCAGCGCATTGGCGCAAAGAGATATCAAGAGAGTGCTGGCTTATTCTACGATTAGCCAGATAGGTTATATGTTTTTAGCTCTTGGAGTAGGCGCCTGGTCGGCTGCTATTTTTCATTTTATGATTCATGCTTTCTTTAAAGGGCTGCTTTTCCTCGCTGCCGGCGCTGTTATTTTAGCCATGGAAGAGGAGCATGATATGTTTAAAATGGGTGGCTTAAGAAAGAAGATGCCTGTTGTTTTCTGGACCTTCCTTTTCGGATCGGGAGCTTTAGCTGCTATTCCTATTATAACTGCTGGATTTTATAGTAAAGACCAGATTCTATTTTTTGCGTTGGCTTCCACTAAAGGCAGCTTCTGGCTATGGCTTTGTGGCTTTGTGGGAGCTTTTTTAACAGCTATCTATACCTTCAGAATGGTATTTGTGACTTTCTTCGGCGAGCAAAAGAAAGAAGTACACCGCAAGCCTACCAACAGCATTAAAATTCCTTTAATCATTTTAGGCATCTTATCCTTAATCGCCGGATTTATTGAAATACCAAAAGCCTGGGGAAATTTTGCACCCTTCTCCAGTCTCATGAATAAAGTGATGCCGCAGGTGCAATTAGCCGCAGGAATGGAAAATAAGGAAGTACTGCTGGAAGTGATAACAGGTATTATTGCATTATTAGGAGTTTATTTAGCCTGGCAGTTTTGTCTGAAATCACCTAAGGTTTTATATAACTTTAAAACTACCGGTTTGGGCAGGTTCATTGATAAATTCTTTTTCAAGGGATTTATGTTCGACCAGCTTTATGACATCATTTTAGTAAGGCCGGTTGTATGGCTGTCTAAAATTGACAAACGTGATTTTGTGGACAGAATATATGAAGCGATTGGTAACTTAGGGTTATTGTTAAATAAAATATTCAGCCGGACTCAAAACGGGTACCTGCGCTGGTATGTATGTGGACTCGTTTTAGGCATGGCGGTAGCTTTAACCATTATATTGTTTGTATGATATTATTAGATCTCATATTAATTCTTTTATCCGGCGGATTTGTTTCCTGGTTAGTCAGTAACTGGAGCAAGACCGTAGGTAGAATTATTGCTTTACTCACGGTCATTATTGATTTTATCATCACTGTAATTATCTGGGTCTGTCATGCACCCGATATTAACTTATTAGGTAAAGGTCCCTGGATATTAAATTTCAATCACCAATGGATTCCACAGTTAGGCGTCAGCTTTCACTTGGCATTAGACGGGCTGAGCTTAGTGATGATAGCGCTCACCTTATTTGTAGGAGCTTTAAGCATTGTCGCTTCATGGAAAGAAATCAAAGAGAAAACAGGTTTCTTTCACTTTAATACCTTATGGTTGCTGGCTGGAATTATTGGTGTGTTTCTTTCCATGGATTTATTCCTGTTTTATCTGTTTTGGGAATTGATGTTAGTACCGATGTTTTTCATCCTCGCTATCTGGGGATATGAAAACAGGAAATATGCGAGCATCAAGTTTTTCTTATTTACCCAGATAAGTGGATTGTTGATGTTGCTGGCTATTTTGGGAATGTATTTTATTCATGGAAATGCCACCGGCACTTATAC
>SCQV01000621.1 GCA_004299085.1 Chitinophagaceae bacterium
TCCGGGCCTGCCCGTTTCGCTCAGGCGGGCATTCGTCTTTAAGCCCCACCCTATAAGAATTTCAAAGTACAGCAGAACATTACAGGTCAAAAGAACCACGAACGCTCGAATGGTATTTTAATTCGTGCATTCGTATTTTAATTCGTGCATTCGTGTTTAAATCCGGGCCCGCCCCATTCCGCCCAGGCGGGCATTCGTGTTTAAACTCCATCTTTGAGGGTAATAAGACGCCTTTTTCAACAATCTTTATTGATCGCCCAGCGGATAACCTTTATCTATCCAGTCCGCTTTCAAATTATGAGAGAGATCCAGCAGCCTGGAATTCTTAAAGCCCATGCTTAACAGCGTATTAAAAGCCGGGCGGATATTAGGGCATTTCGTAAAAGGGCAGCATCCGCAATAGATGACTACTTCCTTGGTTTTAGGCACATCCTTTAAAAACGCCTTTAAATTTTTAATACCGTCTGCATGTTCCGCCGGGCCTGCAGCCAGCGCGCCTTTAATCACCCCGGCCGGACCCACATCAATAATAACTGGCCGCTGATCTTCGGGAAGATTCAACTGGCTTGCCAGCACAGAAGGCTCCAATAACTGCTTCTGAGTCCATGGATCTTTTTGCTGGCCAAAACAAGAAATAGTGGTAAATGCAGTTACCAATGCAACAACTCCCGCTATGCTGAGGTAATTAAACCGGAACTTTTTCTTCATGATTAGAGGTTGAAGGTTGCTTCAATAACTTCCTTATCTGAAAAATACGTTTTCTGATGCTGATGGCGAAGCCAATCACCATAATAATGGTGCCCAGCCACAATAAATTAACAAACGGGAAAACATACGCTTTCATCACAATATAATCGTTCACGACCCCTGATTGTTTAACCTGCAACTGTATTTTTTTCTGCTCGGGAAGAATTTTATCAAACCGTATAAACAAAGCAAGGTTTCTTACCGTATCAGCCACCGTATTTTGGTAGGTTGAATCCCGGAGATAATAGATAGGCATCGCATCAAAAACGTGCCCGAGATTATTATGAACTTCCAATTGTGCGCCAACAGCTAAATCACCCGGACGGGGCTGGTAATTCGGTGAAACAGGGTGTGTAATTATTTTATTAAGACGCATGTATCCATCGGCAAAGAATATGGTATCTCCCGCCTGCAAATCATACGATTTATACTGCGCGGTATCCTTCATTTTAGACGGATCAAAAACAGACGTGACATAGGTGAACACATCATGATTCCAATAATGCTTAGAATCCGGATTGGCAATCAGGCCTTCTTCTCCCTGAGGATTGACAAAAGCATCGGGAAACATATTAAAATGAGCCACTACTTTTCCTTCCTTATTTTTCTCCACATAATTCACTTTATAATAAGTCTTGGGATCATGCGCCGCCGTAGAATCTCCCAGATAAGTAACCGTGTATTTCCCCATGGCCATCGGTTGATTACGCGGCAGAAATACGTTTTCTTCCGGATGCTTTGCTTCCGCACTCCCTTCAGGGAAATAATTATTTCCTATTAATCCCAGCATGTCATGAGAAATGGCTGTTTGCTTGGAAGTGGAAATGACAATCCCTAACAGCATCAATCCAAAACCAAAATGAGCAATGGAAGCGCCGGCATTTTTCATTTTCCCTTTTAATTCCGTAAACATATACATGATATTGGCCACTACCGCAAAAACGCTGGCATATACCAGAATATAAATAGCTATCAGAAACCCTAAACCATGATCCCAATAATTAATATTGCCAAAGACAGCAATGGCAGTACCAATGATAAGTGTAACTAATATTGGTTTCCAGATTTTCTTCCAGAACATCTTAGCGTCTGTTTTTTTGAACTTCAGATACTGGATCATGGCAGTACCTAATGCCAGCGCTATACCGACAAAAATTTCTATTTTATTATAATGAAATTTCTGATCCACCGGCGGCGCCATATTCAAATGAAATAATTTGTTCCATACCGGAATGGAAGCACCGAAAAGTGCATATACGCCCGCTAAAAATAAAATAAGCGCACCAATAAACATCCAGAACTCGCGGGTATCCATCCCCTCTTCCTTTTTGACTTCAGGAATCTTTTTATAATTCCAGATGAACAGCGCAAAAGCCACTATTAAAAAGACAAACAGGAAAACAAGTAACTGTCCGCTCAAGCCTAAGTTCGTAAATGCATGCACGGAGGTATCTCCTAAAATGCCGCTCCTTGTGAGGAAGGTGGCATATAACACCAGGATAAAAGAGGTAATAAAGAAAAGGAAGGTAGATCGAAGGGAATGCCCGGTATGCTTAAATGCCATTAAAGTATGGATGCCACCTATCATGAGCAACCAGGGTACCATAGCGCCTATTTCTACCGGATCCCATGCCCAGAAACCACCGAAAGAAAGTGTTTCATAAGCCCATGCGCCGCCCATAACAACACCGGTTCCTAATACCGCCCCGGAAAACAAAGCCCAGGGTAAAGCCGGCTGAAGCCATTCTTTATATCGTTTGGTCCATAAGCCAGATACTGCATAGCTGAACGGTATAATGGTGGAAGCAAACCCACAAAATAGTATGGGCGGATGAATGACCATCCAATAATTCTGCAATAATGGATTTAATCCGCGTCCGTCTGTAATAAAGCTCAGATAATTCGCATTTTGAAAAACCGGCATCGTTGGATTGGCCTCACGGAAAAGGATGAAAGGACTGCTGCCGACTTTATAACCGAAAATATAAATACCCAGCAACATGGAAGCCAGACAAAATTGCGCAAAAGACATGATCGTCATGACCGGCGCCTCCCAGCCTACCCCATTGCCGGCCAGCTTTTTATCCTGGCGGCCGGAAGTGTACATAAGCACGGTGCCCAAAATACAATCCCATATACTCCACAAAAGAAAGCTGCCCTCCTGCCCGTTCCAGATGCTGGAGAAAAGAAATTCTTTTGGTAAATCTTTGCTGGTATATTCCCACACATATTGATATTCAAAATAATGGTGAAAAAGTATCCAGCATAACAGAAAAAGAATACCGGCGGTGGCGCCGAACTGTACTATAAAAGAACTCCGTCCCAACTTTCGCCAGGACTGCCTGTTCTCGTGAACCTTATTAACAGTCGCAATAAAATAAGAAATGGTGGCTACAATGGAAGCTATAAAAGCGAGTATGATTAAAAAGTGCCCTAACTGGCCGGGGAAAAGATGCTCTCCAATATAATTTATCTTCATCACATTTTTTTAAAACATGTTACACCAACGTGGGAAACTTACATTTTAGATTCAATCTCCTTATTCATTTGTGTCTGATTGGGAACATACTTAGACGGGCATTTCATCAGTATTTGTGAACATTGAAAGACTTGATTGGATCCCATACTGCCGGTAAGCACAATCTGTTCAGACTTCGCAAAATCTGTAGGCTCCGTACCATGATAAACTACCTGGCGTATATTCCCCTTTTTGTCCTTTACGTAAAAGCTGAAATAATTGGCGTTTTTTGCCGGATCATACACCATCGGCTGCGTTTTATCCAACTGCCCGATAACATGGTATTCTTTTCCGGGGCGTTTCCCCGCGGTAGCAAAGGTTTCATAAGTGCTGAAATCACCTACCATACCCACAATAACGGCAATGGAAACTGCTATAACCACTAAGATTACAATATTAGATTTTTTCATCAGAGGTGAAATTTTTACGACCTCGCAAAGTTAATGCAAAAAGGAGTATATAGCTGTCTTAATCTGTTAAAAATCCATAAAAGGCAAAAAGAGGATGCTTTTGCAAATGATTACGTTTACCGGCGACTTCCATGCGATCCCTTGACACAATGAGGGTGAAGCTAAAATGATCAATGAAAGGCAGCCCGGCACCATTATCTTTCTCACAAATCTTTCTAATCAATTTCACTATGAAAAAAAGATTACATACCTATAGTATTTCGTCCTCGGAAATTTCCGGATTTCCCGACAACAAAACGTGGTTCGAAAAAAACGAATACGTGGTAATTGGCGCCATTGTGCTGGTTATTGTCATAGCCGGATGTATCGTGCTGAATGTGCTGGGGGGGTGATGGATGATTTCAAAAGTTAATAACTGTCGGTATAAGGTCAGCTTTGTATTTCCGGTCCGACATTTTATTGAATTGTCTTCATACATTTGAATTTATGCGTATTACCGGTCTTTAATTGTTTTATCGAATCATACAACCTTTGCCTGTTTGCTTCAGTCGAAAGTAAATGCCCTGTTTCGTTCAGTGAGTTGTATTCTTTCAAAGATAAGATTACGACTGCTTCATCTTCCGAGGCCATTGAAACAACAATCACATCGGAAGATTTGGAAACGTCATCCAGATACTTTTTGATATTACCCCTCAATTGGGTGATGGATACTGCCTGCATTGTATTTACACTTTGTAATTGTAAATGTACGGAATATTGTACGTTATTCAGGAATATAAACAGACAGATACGCCTAACTGCCAGCCCAAAGCGGAGTGATTATCCGGTTATTCCGGCTTAATTCTCTTGATTTTACCGTCCTTCAATACCACAATTTCAGATTTCTTTTGTTTCTTATATTCAACAAGTTTTTCATAAACCTTGTCAAGCCCTTTCAGGATTTTGTTATACAATTCATTTTGTTTCTCAGTAGCTGTCATAATATTCTTTTATTAATCCGAATTTTGTATTATCAATTACATTTATTTCTGCATTAATATCTTTTTTAGCAATCAATAAAGGCTTTGTAAATGAATTATCAAAAATCAAGGCATTATCAACTACCGGCAGGTAAATATCAAATAGGTTTCTAATCCCTTTTATATATCTTCTTTCAATCACTCCCGGCTCAATATTGTGCCCACCTTCTGAAACTCTGATTTTAACTCGTTCTTTTGCTAATTCAATATTCTGAAGCCAAAAGAAAAGCAAAGTAATAGAGTAGCCTTTCCTTTTGGCGAATTCTATCTTTTTCTTGTGACTCCTGGTTGCTAAAGTCGTTTCAAATGCAAAACTTTCATCATCATCTATAAGCTCATTTATTCTGTTAAGCATTATTCGTCCTGCTTCGAAAGCCACTTTCTCAGGTTGAAAAGGTGAAATCCCTTTTGCAATTTCATCAGCGTTTACGTATTCCTTACAGTCTATTATTTCGGGAAGAATAGTAAAGGATACAGTTGTTTTTCCCGCTCCATTACAACCCGCAATTATGTAGAGATTTTTATTCGTCATAATTACAAACGTACAAATTTCTTTTGCGGGTTACTTTTTGTTTTTGAAAGAACTGTTTTTCATAATGCTCCAAGTGTAAATATACACCTCTTTTTCGTAACTGAAAGATTTCAGGCTGATGTTTCTCCTAAAAATAACATGAGTTATATAGAAGATTTAGCCCGGTGTCCAGAATTTATTTTTATTTGTGGCAAAATGATGAAATTGCAAAGGCAATTCTAATTCTCCAAGAACATCTATCATTGAAAACAACGCAACATCATAATCTGCCTGCCTCTGAATTGCCTGTTGTTCAAATGGCAACGGATAACCATCTGCACCTACGTATAAACCATTTAACGCTTTTCTGCTTCCAAAGAAATCCCAAAAAGAACTTCTCGGTTGCATGAGTTGCCCATGCTCAAAGTCCACATCCTTATAATAATCCACAAAAGCCTGACGGGCTTTGTCATCCGGTGTTTCGTAATGCGTGAATAAAGCATTCGAAGGATTCAGCCCGGGATAATTATTCGGTTGTATCGGCCCTTGCAATTGGGACAATCTGCTAACATGGAATAACAGATTAGAGGAAGAAGCTATATTCACAAAATCGTTTGTAGCAAAATGCATAAGCATTTCACCAAAGGGAATTCTGGAAGCCTTTATTACTACTTCTGGCAATTGACCTCCACTAAAAAGATCCTTGGTAAGCTGTATAAGTATTCCTGGATCTATATTCAAGATAAAATCTCCCTCCGGATCTATATAATTTACCGGGTTATTCCCCATTGACAGATAAGGAGAAGCAAACTGGTTAGCAGGGTCTATTTGCCACCACCTTCCTATCTGTGGGTCTAAGGTCCGGTAATAGGCATCATACAACCCCAAGTCAAAATTATCTTCTTCAGATATTCCGTTATACTTAAATCCATTCTGTAACCCATTGGCTGCCTGGCTGCTTAAGGCTGCAATGCCCATTCCATAAGGATAGTAAGTATCTTCTTGTTGCAGATGCCCCTGTACGTGGGTAAGCTGCAGGTTGTCAAAGAACACGTTGAGATTGCTCTCATTGCTGCAATATACAAATAAGTATCCATTCTTGGTTATCTGCACCGGGCTGCTGATAAAGGCGTCATGCAGCTTGTAGCCGCCGTTGGAGTTTACCGGGTCTGTACCGCCTGTTACAAACCGGAACTGCTCATCAAACAAAACCCAGTTCACGTAAGCTCGTGGCGTTTGCCCGTCCGGCTGAGTTCGGTTGTTATTCAGGAAGTCAGACAGGCTCGCCGAACCAGGAGCACTTGAAATTGTTCCTTCCGAGATACTTTTGCCGGAGGCGGCTATCACCGGCGTGCCGATAAAAGCATTCGCTAATTCTGTTAGAAGGAGGGGTAACGGGTTTCCCAGACTGCCGGAGGGCTTTTGGTAAAAAGACTCTGCTTTGATATATACCTGGTCGCCTGCCATCACTTTGAGGGTAATGCCTAAGCCGGTCTTTTCATTCGTGCCGCCATTGGTGCGGTACAGCTTATCTTCAAAGCTGGACTGGGTGGCTCCCGTCAGATTTTTAGCCACCCTTCTTCCGTCGTCAATTTCATAATAGTTTTTCTCAGTCGCTACCCGGCTGTCTTCTAAGGTGGCGGCGGGATATTTATTTACCAACTGTTGCTCTGTCAGCACGGTGCGCACATTACCCAAGTGATCGCTGATAAAGTAATCGTACGCGTAAGCCATTAGCTTCCAGCATTGCACTATGAGCCTTAAATTTGGCAAGCTACTATTTTATTCACACCTGTCAAACGCTAATACAAATGCTGCCAATATTTCCTGGTTAGAAGCTGTAGAAGGAATTATCACTTTTTCGTCCTCGCCCTTATGCAAAAAACCCTCGTCTGGTTTTTCCGCATGTCTTGTTGGTATGAAAATGATATTATCTCCTTCTTTTTTAATGTTAATAGTTTTTGTTGAGTGTTTATTTAACTCTTTTAAAGATTTTAATCCTGCCTTTTTCAAAAATATTTTGTCATCTTCTTTCCAATTCTTAGGATCAGGAATTTTTTCTGTCGCACTGCATTTAAGTGAAGTCTTTATTGCATTTGTGATGTTATCGATATTTATTTCAGTCTCAGCTATCCGTATATATGGTTCCACACCAATTCTAAATCCACTTATTGTTCTAGCAGTCCCAAATATTAAATAACCTTTATTGACTAATTTATATACTGATGCTATTTGCATAATTTATCTTATTGTATAAATTGAAGTTTTAAATTTATATCTTGCTCTTTGGCATATTTCATAGCATTACTTATTTGTTCCCATTGATCGAGTGTAGCCTTCCCGGGTTGAATGCCTACCTCTAAAACCTTACTAGTTATATCACTATTTTCAATGATTGTGCGTCCTCTCTGAGCACCTTTAAAATCCTCTAATTTATTTATATATCCCTTTAACGTATTGAATAAGCCATTCCCTTCATTATAACTTTTTGCCGTCAAATCTATGCTCTTAATGCTTGTTGCTTCACCTTCAACAAACTTATCAATTACTGGGAAATTCTTTGGAAGATTACCACCTAGCATCTTTTCAATTTCAAGCCCTCTCTTTAACGGATTAAGCTTCCAAACAGATCGCCCCATATCTCCCAAAATTCGTCCCGCATCATCCATTGTACCCGGCATATCTACTTGACCGGTTGGATCCAATAAACCTACTCCTAATCCTCCAACAGTAGTGACAAGTTCTTGGTTTGCAGGATTTGATAACCAGAGTGCAGCACGCGAAAGCAGAGGTAGTGCTCTTCCTCCACTATATACTATTCCTACGAGAGCTAACCCAGCTAATCCTCCAACTGCTGCAGATTTTATGCGAAGTTGGTACTGCTCTTTTGTAATTTTACCTTGTCCTAATTCTTCAATCCACCGTTCAAGGTTTGCATCATATCCTTCTAATCCATCTATGTCTTTATTTCTGATAGGGTTATCAGAAGCATACTGATATGGCGTCAATTCATAAAACTTATCAGTGATTGGATCTACTCTGAAAAACCTTCCAATCTGCGGATCATATTCCCGCATACCATAGCTATACCAATCCAATCCAGTTCCATCAGAAAACTCCTTATGATTTAATTCTTTCCCATTAAATTTATAGTTATTAGCTATTTTTAATGGGGCCACCGTGCTTATGCCAGCCATTGTCAAACCAAATGGGTAATAGTGCGTTTCCTCAAGCACCGGCCCGGTAATATCCAACACCCCAAAATTATCAAAGAGCACATCCTGCTGGCTTTCGTTGCTCGTGTAAACATACACATAGCCATTTTTCCTGGCTACTACCTTGTCGCTACTCAAAGTTTCCAGTTGTCCAGGCTCTCCATCCACCTGCTTTACACCACTGCCATCATCCACAAATTTAAATTGATTATCGAAGAATACATAATTCAGATATGCCTTCGGCCTATCCAACTTATTATTTTGCGGATCTTTATTCTTTAATTGCTGCAGATCATTGGTGGTAAGATTCGGCCCAACTGTCCGGTTATTAGGCACAATGCCTCCACCGTGTGTAACCGTTGCCTGTGTCATTGGAGCAGCAAATGCTTGCAATAATCCAGCAAGGATTTGTTCTGCAGGTAATCCAGTAGTAAAACTTGAGGACGATAAAAGCTCCCACTGTCTATATGACATCAGTACCACCACGTTCGGCATAATATTATATGCCAATGCCTTCATTTACTATTACATATTTTACTCAAAAACACCTGCTCCTTTAGATGTTTAGGTTTGTGCTTTTTATAATAGGAAAAATCTTCATTAATAAATTTATAAGTTGAATTTTGACGTAATACCGTAAAGCCTAATCTGGATATAATAAATATGGTATCATTTCTAACAGTATCAATTCTATAAATTAAATCTCCGGCAATAATTGCATTATCCTTGGATATACCACACGGATTATCTGACACCGCCATATAACTGACAGTAGAAGTACTTATTCCTCCTTCATATTTAAACCAATACAAGGTCTCTAAATTATTAATCTTTAAAGAGTCAATTAAAACTATATTATTAAAGGCAAAAGGATCCCCCCAAGAAAACAATTTAGGGATGATAACTTCTCTAACCACTAAAAATACAACCAAAAGAGAAGTTAAAATAATCAGGCCTATTTTGAAAAATCTATTCATTTACTTGATTTTTACATTACCCAATCCCTGTCCGTAAAGATTAAAAATTGGATCGTTCATATTATTTCCCCAATATCCTAAAGTAACTTGTCTTCCCGAATAAAGTGTTTCTCCATAATATGGTGGAACAAATGGAAGATTTGTCCCATTTTGCTTATTATTATATCTCCCAAATTGGGTTACGGCTGAATGGAAAAATTCAAGTTTGGAGTATAAAAATACATTATCTAATATAGTGCTTTCTCTTAGCGTTTCAAGATTAAGGCCAAATAAATAATTACCAAGGGATTCTCCAGACACATATTTGCCTTTAAAAAGAAAGCCTTGATTTGCTCCAATATCCTTTTTAATATCTAACCATTGTCTATTACTGGATGATGCTTTTAAAAATAAAGTTGCGGAAACTCCATCCAATTCTTTAAATATGGATGCTACTGCACTATTTAAATTAGAAATCTCATTATCCATACTCACTCCAAAGTTAATGTGTGCATCAACATCTGCAAAATTGCCATTTGCATTTCCTAAAATATCTCCTTGTGAGTTATGCAACGCAAATTCATCCCAGAATTCCGTTTCTCCAACCTTAATCCCGCCAGACGAAGTATTCCTATTAGAATGAGCTTTTTCTATTCCCGATGCAGAGGTAGCACCATTATGAACATATACTCCATTATCGCCATCATTAAATACTGCTAAAACATTCCCTGAAGAATCTGTATGTGTAGAAGTGGTTTTTCTCCCATCTATATCAATGGTATTTGTAGGATCGTTTAAGGCATAGTTATATGGTGATACTGAAAAGTAATTACTTGCTAAAGGATCAATAGCCCACCATCTTCCTAATTGTGGGTCCTGCATCCTCGCTCCATAATCGTACCATTCCAACCCCACTCCATCGCTGAATTCCTTATGATTTAGTTCCTTCCCGTTAAACTTAAACCTATTTTCAAGTTTTAATGGTGTAGTATTACTAATGGTACTCATTGTCAACCCAAACGGATAATAATGAGTTTCCTCCAAAACAGGTCCGGTTATCTGCATCACCCCCATATTATCAAAGAGCACATCTTGCTGGCTTTCGTTGCTCGTATAAACGTAAACATATCCGTTTTTCCTTGCAACCAATTTCCCGCTCGCTAATGTTTCTAACTGGTTTGGTTCTCCATCCACTTGCTTTATACCGCTACCATCATCCACGAAGTTAAACTGATTATCGAAGAATACATAATTCAGATATGCCTTTGGCTTATCCAACTTATTATTTTGCGGGTTTTTGTCATTTTGGATGGGCTCCGTTTGATGAATCGTAGCATAAATGCTCTTAATTATTGAATAAAGCAATTAAAACCGATTTCGTATGTAATACGAAATATACGAAATAGAAAAAATGGTTGTAGCTATATACAAAATACATAAGATGTCAAACAACTTTTTCTTTTGATTACTCCAATAATTAAATTTCATTTTTATTATATTAAATGACTTAGTTTTTTGGTAAACAAGAAAATTAATAAAAAGAAAGACGGTTACAACTATAAATCCCAATATTTTAGAGTCAGTTTCATTTATCCATCTTTTGTCAAAGAAAAGAACCCCAATCATATCGATTATAAATTGAGAATTAAGAACCTGAAAAAATGAGACTCCGATGACACTAGCAATATATGGATAAGCGGAATTTTTTACAATCTTTATATTCCACCAAAATATTCGATAAAATAGATAGCTAAAAAACATTACCAATAATTATTATTATGAACTGAGTTAAAATACCAGTCACTCTCGACAATCCATTGGCCAAGTGTGGTGCCTAAATCTAAAGATCCGCCTATCCCGCCCCCGAAGACACCAACTCCGCTTGAGGTCATAATGTACGTAGCGCCAAACCCTGTAAATTTCCTATTACGATAATCTCCATATGTTTGGGTGCCACTATAGATACCAGCGACTGCTCCCAGTATTCCCAGGGTTCTGGAAAATTTAGCTGCAAGATTTTTCCCTCTTGCCACTTCTGCGGCTGATACATATTGATTGCCGAAATAATTTTGACTGTATGATCTTAGTTTGCTTAAATCATACCATGTCTTAGAATTGGATAAGAAATGAGAGGCATATCCTACCGCTGCCCCACCCAGTTCAAGGCCAGGAAAATGACCGCCATTGGCAGACCAGCTTCTTTCCCTGAAATATTTATAACTGTATATGCTGAATTTAGAGATAAAATTATGGTCATTTTGTTGGAAAGAAAAGTATTTTGCTATTTCGCTCGTTACCTGATATTTATCCCGGTTTGAAATATCCCACGTTCCATTCGCGTCTTTTTTTGCCTCAACCGGAGTCAATAAAATGCTTCCATTTATTTCAATATTATCTTCATTACTTTGTATACGATCCAGAATAGAATCACTCCACATATAATGTCGAATAAGTATATAATTACCTTTCCGTATTTCAGATTCTCCGAGGTATTTTCCGGGAATATTAATAAAGAAATTGTATAACCAATCATGTTAAATATCCCCGGCTTCATTGCAAAAAACAGAAAGATAATTACAATTGTTGTGGCTGTTATTACAGATATTGTTTTTTTCTCCATGGAACCTTCGATTTGATTATTATCGCACGATTTTACCATTAATAATTTTATATGAACCAGCAGGAAGGTTTAAAATATCATCTGTAGTGAAAGAAACAATAGCATGACCTTGATCGGTGTCCTTACTTGTATCCATTTGATCAGCCCCAGGCATCGGATCATTACCTGCAACATTATCACTACTATGAGAAAACTGCAGGGTCGGCCCCATATTCTTATCCTTAACAGCTTTTTGTTTCTTTGGCTGGAAGGGTGCAAAATCTGCTTCAAATGCAACTATAACACCAGCTATATTATGTCCTTTTGCATAGTCAAGGATTGCATTAACGTAACCCTTTGCATAAGCCCCTCCCATACTGTGACTAACAATTTTTAAGCTTTCATCTATTTCTCCGTTTGTTTTATGTAGACTCTCAAGAATATCTTCAGCATACCTTCTGCCCTCAGTAGAATTACTATAATAATGCCAGATCCTATTATTATTTTTTTTACTATTCATTGTTTCTTGTAGAATTTAAAACTCTGGTTCATTCGGTATTGACAAAAAGAATATTTGTATGTCGAAACAATATTTAAATATGAGGGTTCAAAGATAGTTCTATAATACAAAATTAGGATGGATAGAAACGATGAATAAACCTACATTGAACAATAATAATAGAGAAATTTATTATTTACTGTATCTATAACTACAGTCTTTATTTCGTCCTTATTCCATAGTGATTTATAAAACCCGGCTCCATTTTCAATATATTCACTATAATTTGTATTCTTAAGCGGGTTGTCTTTTTTTCTGAAATCAAATACTTTGAAATTATCATTAAATTTTCGTTTGAAATATTCTGGATCCAATATTTTATAAACTTCCACTCTATAGCCATCGCCATTAAAGTTATTCCAGTGCTCCGATTTACTCAAGTATTCTATTTTACCTTTCAACGGATAACCAAAAATTTTTTCTGACTGAACAATATTTTTGTCATTGCAACTAGAAAAGAATACAAGGCATAATGTGGAATATAATATAATTTTCATAATTCTTACCATCTATTAGAATAACCAAAATCTATATCAAAGTCTCTAGCTTTATCAGGCGAAAACATTTCTACTGATCTAGTTATTATCTCATTTTTAGTACTCCGTTCACCCCAAGGCTTGGAATCAAAATCATATTTATCATAAAATCCGATAATATTACCTTTTGAATTGTAATATAAAGTTGCTGTGCCAAAGGCCTTGTCGTATTCAGGGCTTGAATAAAAACTTACGGCTTTTTTACTGCCAGAAGTTATTATTTCTCCTTTCGAGTTTAAAAAATTGACCGGGACAGGGGCACTGGATTTTGGATTCTTATCCTTAACATACATTAATATCCCTGCAAACCTCTCTCCAGATAATTCAAGATTTCCTTTACCATTCCAATAGTTTTCAAATAAATCTTTGCTAAATTCGGAACCAGCCCTCTTTCTGATATTATTGCCAATGAACCCTAAATCTTCTCTTGATTTAGGCCTTGGGCTTGAGTATTCAATATTGAACACATCTCCGACGTTTAAATTTAAAATTCCTTTTCTATTAATAGTATAACCTTGTTGATTAAGCATATCTATAGAAATTTCTGCTGAAGTATTAAGGTATTTAGCTAATGTCCAGGCATTGTCTCCTTTCTCTGCAACTAAGTTACCATTTGCATCCCTCTCCCATTTGCCATCGAAATCGATAAATCGGATTGGGTTGTCTAATCCAAATCGGTATGGTGACCATTCAGGTGCGTCAGCGCTTTTAGGATCTACAAATGTAAACCTTCCTATTTGTGGATCTTGTATTCTGGCACCAAAGTCATACCACTCCAGTCCGGTCCCGTCGTTAAACTCATTATGATTTAATTCTTTCCCATTGAACTTAAATCTGTTCTCGATCTTTAGGGGGGCGGTTGTACTTATCCCCGCCATGGTCAATCCGAACGGATAATAATGTGTTTCCTCCAATACAGGCCCAGTAATTTGCATCACACCGAAATTATCAAAGAGCACATCCTGTTGAGATTCATTACTCGTATAAACGTAAACAAATCCATTTTTCTTCGCAACTACCTTCCCACTGGCTAAGGTTTCCAATTGATTTGGTTCACCATCAACCTGTTTAATTCCACTTCCATCATTCACGAAGTTAAACTGATTATCGAAGAATACATAATTCAGATATGCCTTCGGCTTATTCAACTTATTATTTTGTGGATCTTTATTCTTCAATTGTTGCAGATCATTGGTAGTAAGATTTGGCCCAACTGTCCGGTTATTGGGCATTAGGTCTCCGCCGTGTGTAACTGTTGCCTGTGCCATTGGAGCAGCAAACGCCTGCAATAATCCAGCAAGGATTTGTTCAGCAGGAAGTCCAGTATTATTCTTTGGAATAGGTTGTTGACGGTAAAAAGCCCTGACCGCAGCCTGTATAGTATCGCCTGCCATCACTTTCAGGATAATGGATGGCCCAATGCGTTTATTGGGGTCAGTGCCATTCAGCTTTGCTACTGCAGCATTCGGCGTGGTGGTGTTATCTTCAGGATAATCTACCGGTTTGGGTTCTCTGGTATTATCAATATTATAAAACAAAGCATTCTCCTTCTGGCTGCTCGCTGGCTCCATCGTTGCCAAGTATTGAGTAAAATCTGTCTGCTCGGTAAGCACAACTCTCACGTTCCCCAAGTGATCTTTGATAAAGTAATCATACACGTAAGCAGCCGGCGTAGTTCCATGGGCAGGCACGTATCTTACCCTGCCTTCTTCTGTTGGGAAAAATTGTAGAGTATCCTGCGCGGTGCTTCCGGTATGCTGATAAATAAAACCGTCTATATAGTTAGTAACAATCGTTCGTGAAGGACTGGTGGTATTATCCGTAACGGTTTTCTGCAATTTGTTACCGGCTGCATCATACACAAACTGAATAGTTCCCTTATTGGTAACGGTAATATTTTCCGGCAGGTTCAGGTGGTTATAAGTAACGCTGCTGATGCTTTTATTCAAATCCTGGATGAGGTTACCGTTGCCGTCATAGTTATAATCCCCACCGCCGGTATGGGCATCCTTGAAGTCGCCTAAAGCGGCGGCGGTACCTCCATTGTCCGTTATATTGTCCAGCTTGTTGCTGTAACCACTATTCAGATAGCCGTACGCCAGGTTATCTACGATACCTGATGTGGTAGTAATAAGCCCCATTTGCTTCATGCTCAGGATGTTACCATTGGCATCATAAGCCAGGTTGCTTACGCTGTAATCTATGCCCGCGCTGATATTCCAGGCCCCACCTGTATATTGGGTAAAATCTCCCTGGGTAAGCCGGTTAGCCGCGTCGTAGATGAAGCCATAGGCCCTTTGTGCACCGTCCCCGCTGCTACGCCATTTCTCACCGGCTATATTGCCATCGTATTGGCTCTGGGAGAAGCCGTAATCATAGCTCAGCTCCATTCCAAAGCAGTTGTTGCCGCTTCCGTTGGCATAGCTCCGGTTAATGCCATGGAGCCAGCCACGGATGTTGTAGTCATAGGTAAGGGTTTCAAGATTGTTGCCTAATATTTTCGTCTTTAGCTGACCGATTTCATCATAGGTATTGTCGGCAATTATTCTTTTTGTCCCGGCTACATCGTTGATGGTTTCGGTGACCGTTTTCAGCCTGCCCGCCGCATCATATAGGTTCTCTGTAAGTACCCGTGTTTCCGGTGTTACCGTGCTCTGGCTGTTATGGTTCACTGCGTAGCTGCTCAGCAGCTTGCCGGAGAAATCATATTGATAGGTCGCTATATCTGTTCCGCCGGTGATATTACTGCTCAAGGTTTGCAATACTCTGTTCTTGTCGTCATAGTAGGTGGTAGAAGTCAGCCATTTTTCAGGGCTGCTGTTCAAAACCCTTATTTTAGTGCCTGTAACCAGACCTTTGATTTTGTTGTTGTACGTGACAGGACTTTCTGCATAAGGATTGCCTGCCGCCGTAGTTTTAGACAGGTAGCCGCTTTGAAAGCTTTGATGATCGCTCCAGCTATAATCATCGTAGTAGGTATAAATAAGCGGAGTAACGGCAGATCCATCAACAGGCGGGCGGGGATTGTCGGTAAGAACGCCATTCGGATCATTGATTGTGGCATTCGGATCAATATAAGCGGTAAACGCGTCATTGGTACCGGTCGTAAAGCCGGGATTAAAGGTTATGCTGTTGCGGGCTACATAAGTTACCGGATTGTTACCGCCGCGGCTGTTTACAGTGAGATCATCGGGGGCAGGAATCAGTGGATAAGAAGTGGTGGTATTGTCCATCATCGTTTGTAAGTCTGAACGGGAAGAACTGCTGGCATATAACCCCGTTTCTATAGGACGGTTCAGGTCATCGTAAAAGATAACCATCCACTGATGCTCTGAGAGCAGGTTACCATCCTGGCTGAAAACCAATCTGTCCCGTACATCATAAACCATATCCACCTCTCCCTCACCCGGTACCTTTTTGATGATCATTCTTTTACGCCCGTCATATTCATAACGGAAGCATAATTCATCGGCAATGCTCTGAGTAAGCGTCCAGCTATAGGCATTCAGGTATTCCACTGCTTTAGGTGGAATGACAAAACGAAGATTGTTCAAATCGTCATATACATAGTAAGTGCAGAGCCATCCGGTATGGCCATCGGTAGCGCCGGTGGATAAGGCAACTCTTTTGAGCACCACACGGCCTTCTTTATCCTTAAATTCCGCTACCCGGTTGCCGGCTTCATCGTTGGTAACATTTTTGTACAGTTGACCCACTGCATAAGTCGTACTGCTTACCGGCAGGCTGCCTGCTGCTGATGCTATCGTCCAGATACGGACGCCATCAGCGGAAGTATTTACTTCATAGGACAGAGAGACGCCGGCATCACTTCCTGTCCAGCTATTACCCGGAGCCATCGTTTTCAGCACCCGGTTTAGCGGGGAGGCTTCATAATTGGTTTTGCCGTAATAAATTTGTTCTCCGAGATACAGTCCAAGGTTTTGAATGGCTGATGCCTGATTGCCAAAAGGATCGAGCTTGAACTTGCCATCATTTGTATTGGCACTCGTCTGCGGATAGGGAATGTATTGATAGGTTTCCCTTCCTAATTCGTCATAGATTACCGGAGCTACCAGGTCTCTTCCTGCCGGAGTAATGGCCTTGGTCACGGCTTGCAAAGAGCGTCCAAGACCATCGAAGTATTGCGTGGTCTGCTTTACTTCGGCTGTAGTTCTGCTCGTGGAAGTGACCACGTTGGGATCGGTGGTGGGCATGGAAGGTGTCCAGGTACGGATATAGCTCACAGGTGTGTTCGCCTGGTAAGCGGCCGGTACGCCAACAGGTGTCCTGACCGGCGGCGCTGTCACTGTACTCGGCATCACCTGGGCTGGTGCAGGCGGGACAAGGCCTATAATTATCATTCCCGAAAAAATAAGCGTCCTGGTAAGCCTTACCGCTTTACTAAAGAGTATATGCATCATATTCAAAAAGTTTTATCTGCTTTCAATTTTTAGGTGGCTTTGCAAGAATGATATCCGTTAATGGAGCCGCTAAGGTCAATTCAGGTCCCATAACGGCGTAGAGTTCTCCTTGCTCATCTACAAAAAATTTATTCCCCACTCCCCGTGCATCCTGATCGAAATGATGATTCCGACCTTTGCTGGTAAGCCACTGAAACAAAGGAGATTGATCTGTCCCTTTTTTAACTTTCATCCCTTTTGTCATGATGATGTTGACAGAGGCATTTTCGTAAATCTTTTTTAGCTTACCGGCATCTTGTGTTTTATATCCTGATTCATAGGCAGGAATGCAGATCACTACTAAAGAGTTTTGATATTTTGTTTGCAGCCGCGCTATATCGTGAATAGATACTGTTGTATCCTGGGCTGAAAGGGGAAGCAGTATGAAGAGCAGCTTCTTTCCCTTATATTGGCTTAGCGCTATTTTATTGCCGTCCATGGTTGTTATCGTAATGTCGTAGATCCCGTCGGGTGGACGAAAGGAAAGCAGCAGGAAGACGGCCATAACACTAAAAACATATTTCATAAAAGCGTTTATTTATTTTTTATTAAATT
>SCQV01000622.1 GCA_004299085.1 Chitinophagaceae bacterium
GTGCATTGATCAGGTTTTACCTTTAAAACCAGTTCCATAAATTTATCGGAAGGATAGCCTTCTATATTAAATTCAGTGGTTACCAATGGTTTTAAGTTAAATACATCCCCGTAACGGATATGCCTTTCATCGGGTCTGGGATGCACCGTAATCCCTTCGGCGCCGAACCGTTCACAGTCTTTTGCAACCTGCAGCAGGTCCGGCAAATTGCCCCCTCTGGCATTACGCAGTGTGGCAATTTTATTAATATTAACGGAAAGCTTAGTTGTTTGCATGGTGCAAAGTTACACGGATTCGGATGAAAAATGATGAGATACCCTTTCCTCCTTTACTTTAGGGCCAGAGGAAAGATCCGGGCGTTTTAATACATCCGCTCCTTTTTATTCCGCAATTGTCCATGTTTCTTTTCCCGCCAGTAATGCATCCAGGTCAGCGGGTTTTTTTGCTTTTGCTTCTATTATTTGCTGTACCATCACGTCTTCATAAGTGGGACGCGATATATCATAAAATACGCCAAAAGGCCGCGGCAAATGTTGTTCTCCATGCGGGTCGTCAAAGAAACGTGTCAACATCTGTGCTTTATAAAAATCCTGTTCATCATGGACCCACAGATCATCGGGGCTGTAACCATCTGTCAAACTCACTACCACTGGCTTTAATCCGTCAATTTTAATCCCTTTGTTTTTCTGAGCGCCAAAAATGAGCGGCTTACCTTGTTCCATAAATAAGGTTTCTTCTGCCTTGGTTCCTTTGTCCGTATAAATTTCAAAAGCGCCATCATTGAAGATGTTACAGTTCTGATAAATTTCTAAAAAAGAGGTTCCTTTGTGTGCATGGGCGCGTTTCAGCATATCCTGTAAGTGTTTCGGATCGCGATCCATCGTGCGTGCTACAAAGCTGCCATCGGCGCCCATAGCTAACGCTGCCGGATTAAACGGATGATCAATGCTTCCGAAGGGCGTGGATTTGGTAACCTTATGTTCTTCCGAGGTGGGTGAATATTGGCCTTTGGTCAACCCGTAGATCTGGTTATTGAACAACATGATGTTCACATCAAAATTCCTTCTCAGAATATGAATGACATGGTTGCCTCCGATAGAAAGGCTGTCCCCATCGCCGGTCACGATCCATACACTCAGTTCGGGACGTGTGGCTTTCAGTCCTGATGCAATGGCGGTTGCTCTCCCGTGAATGGAATGCATCCCGTAGATATTCATATAATACGGGAACCGGGACGAACACCCGATACCGGAAATAAGTACAAAATTTTCTCTCGGGATACCCAGTGTGGGCATCACTGTCTGCACCTGCTTCAGGATGGAATAGTCACCGCAACCCGGGCACCAGCGCACTTCCTGATCACTGGCAAAATCCTTTGCCGTCAGGGGTTTGGGAATTGAAACTGTTGCTTCCATATATAATGATTGTTTTATAAAAATATTAATTCTTTTGAATGAAGAATAACGAACAAGGAATTAAGAATGTGGAAGGGTACTAACACGATTCTCTCTGTTTGAATCAAGAATAATGAACAAAGAATTAAGAACTCAGAAGGTGGCTAACGATTTTACTATTAGTTCATTCCTCGGTTCCCTGTCCTTCATTCTTCGGTTCCCTGTTCTTCATTCCCCGGTTCCTTGTTCTCCATTCCTCGGTTCTTTAATTCTTTATTCTTCAGTTCTTTTGGCGCGTTTCTTTTTGCCGTTTCAATGCTTTTTACAAAAATAGAAATAAGCTGATTATTCTCATCCAATAACGATATCAATTCTCCATCAGAAATCCAACTCAACTTGTTGATTAATTTCAGACAACTAAACGTCTCTTTTAATTCTTTAGTGCACACTTTCATTTTATGAATAAAATCATTCTTTGATTCTGCGCTTTGCGCTTCTCCATAATGAAGTGCCGGTGAAGAACAGCTCCTTACTATTTGACCGCCTAAATGTTTACCGGCAAATGTAATGGGAAGGCTTTCCGCCATATTTATCACTTTTACCGCAAATTCAATGAGCCGATCTTCTAAATCAAAGGGTTTATGCGACGCCATATTTTTAACTTTTCAAAAAGGGTACACAAATATAACATCTTTTGAATGAAGAATAATGAACATGGATTTCAGAACACCGAAGTGAGCCAAGGATTTCATCATCATTACGATTATTCCATAGTTTTTATGTAGCTCCTGCTTCGGTTCCTTGTTCTTCCGTTCTTTATTCTTCTGTCCCGTATTCCCGGTTCATCGGTTCCTCAGTTCTCCATTCTGTCTCTCCTCAATTCAAAAGTTCTGTATTCTTCATTCCTTGTTCCTCCGTTCTTTGTTCTTCTGTTCTTCAGCCAGCTCTTCCCAATACTCCGCTGCCCTTCTGGTATGCGGGATCACGATCGTTCCGCCGACAATGTTTGCTACTGCAAAGATCTCATACATCTCCTCCGTGTTCACGCCCGATTCATGGCATTTTCCCAAATGATATTTAATGCAGTCGTCACAGCGCAATACCATGCTCGCGACCAGTCCGAGCATTTCCTTAGTCTTTGCCGGCAGGGCGCCCTTGGTATAAGTATTGGTATCCAGATTAAACAACCGGTTAATGACCTTGTTTTGTTTTCCCAGAATGATCTCATTCATCCGGGTGCGATAATCATTAAATTCCTGTATCGGATCAGCCATATTTTTGATTTATTCCTGCAAAGGTAAGGGAATACTCTATAAAGGCAGTAGGGTTTTTGAGGGAAAAGCCGGAAATTGTTGCAGTTGTTTCCTTTTTGTCCGAAGCTACTTTTTTATTAGCTTTTCTTTTGCCCTGGAGAATAATTCTTTCAATAACATCTTCCGTCCTAAATTTTTCGGGCGGATCGCGAAAATGAAGGTTTTTACAAAACCTATAAAAATCTCATCTTTTATTGTAAAATTAAATTTATATAACTACCTCTCCTGGCGTCATCTCATTTTACCTTTGTCACTCAATAGAAATTCATGCATTATAATAAAAACGAAAATTCAGTTTGCATTTTAGGAATTGGAGGAACCGGGCCGATTCTTCTTTCCCTTATATTTGCCATTCAAACTATGAAGCCCATGTTGAGTAAGCAATTACGGAACACTATTCTCACGGGAATATTATTTCTCCCCGCCATTGTAACCGCACAAACACTTTCTCTCCGTCAACAAATTGCCAGCATTTGCGAATCAAAACATGCCATTATTGGCGTTTACGTTCAGGTGATTGAAAGCGGAGATACTTTATCTTTTAACGGAATAAAGCATTTTCCGATGCAAAGCGTCTTTAAATTTCCGCTGGCGCTGTACATCCTTTCACAAGTGGATAAAGGAAAACTATCATTAAATCAACGGCTGTTTATTTCGAAAAAAGAGCTACTGCCCGACACGTGGAGTCCACTCAGAGATTCCCATCGGGGCGGAAATTTTTATATGACACTTCGTGACCTGTTGCAATATACCATTTCCCATAGTGATAACAACGGTTGTGATATTTTATTCAGGCTGGCAGGCGGACCTGACAAAGTAAATCATTATATCCATGGCCTGGGAATGAAAAATATTTCAATTAAAACCACAGAAACGCAAATGCACAGCGCCTGGAATGTGCAGTTTTCCAATTGGGCTACACCCGTTGCGGTCACTAAGTTATTAGTATTATTTTATAACGGGAAAATTCTTTCTCCTGCTAGCCGGGACTTTCTTTTGAAAATGATGGAAGGAACGACCACCGGGGCTAATAAAATTAAAGGGCTTTTGCCATCCGGAACACTTGTCGCCCACAAATCAGGCTTATCCGACAGGAATAAAAA
>SCQV01000623.1 GCA_004299085.1 Chitinophagaceae bacterium
GCCCTTGATCTTGATAATGCCTTTACAAAAGAAATGAAAATAGCAGGCAAGCCTATCATCGCTTTCCCAAATTCCGCCAGGCTAATTCTCTTATAAAGGCTGATTCCTAAACTAAAAATACAGCCGGCAAAAATAATGATCCACCCAACCATGTCGGGCGAAAGGCTTAACCTGAACATGAGGTATATAAGAATACTAATAACTGCTATGAATAAAGTAACTCCCAGCAGCATCACCCTCGGCAGCAGCAGTGTTTGCAAAGCATAATCAAAATAATGGATGTTAGAAGAAAATGTTTTCAATGGTTCCTTTATCCAGAAACGCACCGCATATTGTAATTGGGCAGACAGCCAGCGGGTCCGTTGTTTCTCCAATACCTGGCCTGACTGTACTTTCTCATCATATACCAAAGCATCATCAATATATTCACACACATATCCCTGCCGGAGCATCTCTAAATAAATTTCCCTGTCCTCTCCTGGATTATTTTCAATATCCGTTTCAAGCATCAGCCTCTTAAATTGAGCAAAGTCAAAGGCCATCCCCGAGCCTATTAATGCGGATGAAATCCCTAAAGCACGATGTCCCTGCCGGAAAATATGATTGTTGATCTCTTCGCTGGCGGCATCTAAAATGGCAGTAGAAGTATTTTTATTTTTAGCGGTACGGTGCAACTGCACCATGTGCAGGCCTTTTTGAAAAGCGCTGTTGATCTTTTCAAGACACCCTTTGCCCATGATATTATCGGCATCTAATATCATCAGGATATCATAGTCTTGATCAGGTATTTGCTGAAGGGTATATTTGATGGATTTGGCTTTGGTGCTTTGCGCAAAGGATACCTGAATGACCCTCACTGGTAATGCCGCGAACGCCTCCAGGGTGTCATTTTTGAGCTGGTCTGCAATAATGAAAACATCAAAATAATCTGCAGGATATGAATGACTTGCTGCTGCTTTGGCTGTCTCAACAATCACCCCGTCTTCCTTATAGGCAGGAATAAGAACGGCTATTTTCTTTTTTTCCGGCAAGTCGTTGTATGCCGGTGGTTTACGGAAAAGCCCTGCAGTGGCAAATAACAACAGGTAAAGTACATTCAATGCCAGGTAAATAAAAAAAACCCACAATATAATTTGAACAATGATCATATAGTTGCGTTTTGGGGTCGAATGGTTTTTCTGGGCTGTACAATTTTATAATAGATATCCAGCACTTCAAAGGCGGTAAGCGTCCAACTGAAAGAAGAAGCTCTTTTCAGCCCAGCATTTTTGCATGACTCGTATAAAGTCTCCTCCGTCAGTAACCGGCGAATAGCTATCGCCATCTCTTCTGCGCTTTCCGGATTTACCGGCAGCGCTGCGCCACCGGACACTTCAGGCATGGCAGCACGGTTGGAAGCAATCACCGGTACACCACAGGACATGGCCTCTAACATCGGAATACCAAAGCTTTCATAAAAAGATGGATACAGAAACACGGTGGCCAGGTTATAAATATATACCAATTCATGATTGGGCACATAGCCCGTCAACAGGATCTTATCTTTTAGCCCCGGATCATTTATTTCATGAAGCGTTTTGTTAAGAAATCCTTCATCTACATCCGGCATGACTAAGGGGATTGGGATAGCGTGTTCTCTGTGAAGCCTGCTGAGCGCCATCAATACAGTTCTCATATTTTTATTGGGATGGGTATTCCCCAAAAACAATAAGTATCGCTCAGGCAAATGGTATTTTTTTTTGTAAACGGTCAATGCTTTGAGGTCAGTGATTGGCTTAAATCCGGGATTGAATGCATTATAGACTGTTTTTACTTTATCCTCTTCAAAATGAAACTGCCGGTCAATTTCTTTTTTCTCAAAATCAGAAACCGTAATAATGGTTTTGCATGAATGCACAATTTTAGGCACGAGCCATTTGCGGTATAAATTACCGATGCGCTGGTACCAGCTTCCCCGCGTTAAATCAATTTTTTGCATATATAAAATATCATGCAGCGTAAGCACCAGGGGAGCATTTACTTTCAACGGCGCCGTGTTACTTGTGCAGTGTAGGAGATCAGGCGCAATCTTTTTGACGGCTTTCGGCAAATAATATTGTTCCCATAAAGGATAGGGCGCACCCGGCAGCTCAACAATATGAAAATTCCCGGTTTCTTTCAGTGCCTTATGGTCCTCATCCTTCTTTACCAGTATATAATATTCATTCTTGTGATCTATCTTTTGCAGCTTGCGGATAAGCTCCAGCGCAACAATATCCATCCCATGCTTTTTCTTCCGAAAAATCCGCTGTGCTTCTATGGCAATTTTCATTTCAAAAGAGATTTATGAGTTAACACAAACTAATATTCAATAATTAAATCAGCAATCTTACATCCCTTCCATCTACGATTTACGATTAACGATTTTTGATCTATGATCATCCTATCTTCTAAAATCTAAAATCTGCAATCAGAAATCTTATATCTCTTCCATTTACGATTTAAGATTTACGATTTTTGATTTATGATCATCCAATCTTCTAAAATCTAAAATCTGCAATCAGAAATCTTACATCTCTTCCATTTACGATTTACGATTTTTGATCTTTGATCATCTTATCTTCTAAAATCTGCAATCTGCAATCTTACATCTCTTCTATTTACGATTTACGATTTTTGATCTAGGATCATCCTATCTTCAAAGATCTGCAATCCCCCATCAGTCTTCAATGTAATAATCAACACTCAACATTCAATACTCAATGCTCAATGCTCAATTTTAAACCAATCACAGTTCAAAGATCATAGATCACAGTTCACACATCATAGATCATAGATCATACATCACAGATCAAAGATTAGAATATGATGACATCTTCAGATTATCTCTGATTCCTCTTAAAAACGCCTTCAAAAATAGGTAATTTCCCTTTACAAGATGCTTCAGGACTGTCTTTGGTAAAGTAAAGACCGTAAAAAAAACAGTAAACGCCATGAATTTGATACCTTGCGAATTTCTACGCATATACAAAATACGGTTACGTGTCAGATAATATTCTTTCATCGGGTTCAGCTTACCCATACTCATGGATTCCTTATGATATACGGTAGCCAGCCCCTGAAAATATATTTGATACCCGGCTTTCCTTATCCGCGTGGACCAGTCCCATTCTTCATAATACAAAAAAAATTCTTCGGGAAATTTCCCTACTTTTTCAATCACTTCTCTGCTAATCATCATGGCGGCGCCATGCGCTCCATAGATCGGTTTTATTTGATTGAACTGTCCATGATCCGGTTCTCTAAATCCCCAGGTCTTATTCCTTCCGGTAACCGGATTCATTTTCCCGAACCCGGCATACTGGATCACACCGGGATCGTCAAAGAAATTGATCTTGGGAGATACCACCCCTGCCCGGGGATCAATATCAAAAGGAATGAGCATCTTTTGGATCAGATCTGCCTGAACTTCCGTATCATTATTGAGTAATAAAACATACTCCCCTTTGGCAAGCTGCATCCCCCAGTTATTACCCCCCGCAAATCCGAGGTTTTCTTCACTAAGGTATAAGGTCGTATGCGGATAATTTCCTTTCAGGATTTTTTCCGAAGGATCTTCGGCTGACTTCATATCACAAACCAGTATCTCATAATTCGGATAGGTAAGTTGTCGGCAGGACTCCAAGAATTCGCAGGTTACTTCCGCCTGGCGATAGTTAAGCGTAATGATAGAAACAAGTGGAGACTGGTTTTGCATGATTATGGTTTTATCACTTATAAGTAAATTCAAAGAGGGCTTTAAAAAACGTAATATACACCAAAAGGATTTCGAAACTTGAGCAACAGTAATCTATTAATAGAATTAAGCGCTTAGTGCTCGTTACTTAGGAAATCAGGGCATTGCCAAAACGGCTTTAGAAAAATGACAGCCCGTCCCGCCTAAGGCGTGGGTTAAGAAATTTGCAAAATGGAGCGTTAAGCGGAAAATATGATTGGACTTAGGCGAATGCTGAGCATCACAATAGTTCATAAAAGAGCAAATGTCAATCGGAGCATTATTTTCCGTAGCGTAATTGAGCAAATTTTAGTCATTTTTCGCAAGCCTTGAATTTTCTTTGCTTCTTTCTTTGTTTTAAGACAAAGAAAGAAGGCTTTAAAATCTACGCTACACATTATCTTTCTGAATGAGCGCCTTCGGTGTCTTCAGTATAATCTGAAGGTCATGGGTAAAAGAGTAATCATGCGCATATTGTATATCTAAAGCAATCCTTTCCGCCACTGACATTTCTTTGTTGCCCCGTTTGCTGATCTGCCACAACCCGGTAATTCCCGCAGGGGCGTTAAATCTTTCCACCGTTAAATCAGTAGTAAGCGTCCTGGCTTCGTATAAAGGTAACGGACGATTACCCACTAAAGACATATCCCCTTTCAGCACGTTAAATAATTGAGGTATTTCATCTAAGCTGGAATTCCTCAAAAACTTGCCGAAACGGGTGATTCTCGGATCGTTACTGATCTTCACGAAAACCGGGCTTTTTTTGTCCTCAGCACCATATTGATTGCGACTCATCAGCTTTGACAGGTTATGGTCTGCCTCGGCAATCATGGTCCGGAATTTAATAAACTTAAAGACACGGTAACTGGAGCCTGCGCGGTAGGACTTATAAAAAACAGGGCCCCTCGAATCAAGCTTTATCAAAAGAGCAATGACAAGCATGAGAGGCGAAAGAATCATCAGCACCCCTAAAGAAATGATAATATCCATCCCCCGCTTGAAAATGCCGTCTGTTTTATACAAAATCCGCCGGGCATCCGGAATACTATTTTTCAGCAGCCCATCCTTCAGGGTTTGTTGCTGCTTTAATATCTTGAATTTTTTAAGTAAGCTTATTTTTATCTTTAACCTGTCTGCAGCAATGTCTCCCTGGATAATTTCATCAATACCCTTTACGACCCTGGGGGCGGGGCCTGACCTCGGAATCCCCTTGCGGCCTATAATGATGAGGGGTATTGTTGAAAAAGACAGGTTACTGTTAAGAATAGAAATAAAATCACGCAACCCTTTGGCGCCCTTTTTACTTGCCTCGCCCATAATGGCATCGGGCAACGGCTCGGAGTGAGAATGAAGATGATTTAGTAAAATAGTGGCCTGGTAATAATTCGGTGCGTTAATCACCTCATAATCTTTAAGCGCCGGTAAACTATGGGCCGGGCTTCCACTGCCAATAAACAGTATCCGGCAGCCATCTGCCGTTTTTTTATCCGGAGGATGAGGCAAAGAAGCCTCTACAGTCTCATTAGAATGATAAATAGAACTTTTGGACATGATAAATATGGTTTAAGGATAGATTATTTAAAAACAAAGTAGCGCATTAATTCAACCGAAACATACCGTTAGCGTTATAGGCGGTTTCACTTTTTCGAAGAGCCTGCTCAATCTTTTGGACCAACTCTGCCGGATCAAACGGCTTGCTAACATAACCGGCTATCTGCAGCTTTCCATACTTTTCGACTACTTCCGATTCATCGGCGCCCGAAAGCACCAGCACCGGAACTTCATTATAATAATCGCTGCCTGATAAGTAGGTGATCAATTCTACACCGTCTATATTCGGCATCTGCAGATCAGAAATAATCAGATCCGGTTTGTTGCCCTCCATCAGCCAGTTCATGGCGCTGAAGCCGTCATTGGCGGCAAAGACATCAAATTTCTTGCCCAGGATCACTTCCAAAAGGCAAAGTATCGGTTTGCTGTCATCTACTATAAGTATCTTAGGTTTTTTCATGTTTTTATACGTTGTTGCTATTTGAATAATGACGCTAAATTAGAACCGCCTTTCCGCATACTTTTTCGTGAGTTCGTGAACGTATGCTTTTATACAGTTAATGTTATAATTGGAGGGCATATTGGATCTTCCCCCAATCCAAGATCTAAAATCTAAAATTACCAATCATCATTCAACGTCATTCAGTCGGGGAAATTGGCCTCCCCTGTCCGCCAGGTGGTTTATCCCAGATTTTGCAGTTGGCTGCAAAATCTGCCTGAAAGGTCAGGCGAAATAATATTTGTTTGACCCAGACCGAAGCGTCTGGGCCGACGAAGCATAGCTTGTCGGGTGAGCGACGATGAATGTCGCCACACAGACTGAAACGTCGGCGGTTAACCTCTTACGGAGTCTGATACTCGTCAGAGTCGTCAGACCTGACAAAAAATGGCAAAGAAGCCATTTTTTCGTCACTGCTTCGCAGAAATTTTGCAACTGCAAAATTTGGGTTTATGTCATGGAGGGCCTGTTACCGGCAAAGTCAGGTGAAGTCGAACCATGATGTCTTAACATATTACCCCTCAACTAAACGGCAATGGTTGGGCATTGAACATTGAGTATTGATCATTGACCATTGGATATTGACCATTGAATATTAAACATTCCCCAATAGAACCCGCCTGTGCCGGCAGGCGGGCTTTCATGATTTGTCGTAATTTTAGCCGAAGGAAAGCCGGGATGCGGTCATCGAGCGTAGTCGAGATATGGTCATCGAGCGTAGTCGAGATATGGTCATCGAGCGTAGTCGAGATATGGTCATCGAGCGTAGTCGAGATATGGTCATCGAGCGTAGTCGAGATAT
>SCQV01000624.1 GCA_004299085.1 Chitinophagaceae bacterium
CAAAAAGCAACCTATAATTCTGCTTCGGGAAAAATGATTTTACGGTTCAAAAATGGATCAGTGGCGACCATTTTTATAGAGCCAAAGCATGGAAAATACATCAAGCTGACCTTACTCTCACTTTCTGACCGGAGCGGAATTAATAAGATACAATGGGGACCTGTTTATACTAACATTACTAATATTTTCGGTGAGATGCTGGGAGTGGCAAGAGATACCAGCGCTGCAGCAAACTATGCAATAGGCTTACTTTCACTTAATGATGCTACTACAGGCGGCCCTGCAACTACGGTAGGAGGTATAGCGCCCTTTGAATATTTGATCCATTCACCCGATCCTAAGCGTTTTCCTTTGCCTCCGGATTTGCATGAAGGAGAATTTTTTTCCATCGGCGGGAATGGTATCAGCGACGTAGCCTTTTATTCGCATCCTGAAGAATATTATCGTATCATGTATGGTAATGCCGCAGGGGTGGACAGTTTTGGAAGGATTTCTATTGTTCAACATGCTACTGACCGGCAGAAGCCGAGGGATATTTTCTTTTCAGGAATGCCGAAAATGGAAGCTAATAAGCCGGTGCACCAGGAGGTTCAGGCATTGCCTGGAGTAGATTATATAGGCTCTGCAGTAGCGCTATGGGGATGCCCGGATTCCATCGCTCTGATGACAGTAATTCAAAATATTGCTGTATCAGAAGGATTACCACACCCTATGCTAAACGGTAAATGGGTTAAAGATCCTGCACGCTATATTCCAGATGTACTTTGGGTGGGAAACACTTACGACAGCGCCATTAGCTATACTCATCAATTAGGATTTAAGGGAATTGAAGGCTGGGTCATTGGAAAATATTTTGAATATTATCCTGATAGGGCTGATAATGGGAATATTCCGGTAAAAATCCCTTTTACCACCGGTAAAGAAAGCATGAAGGAATTTACAGATAAATCGAATGCAAAGGGAATCGTATTTGGCCTGCATACTTTGTTGGATTTTTTACAACCAGGGATCAGTAGTGATGTAAGCCCGGTACCTAATGACAGCTTATGCTATTTGCAAAAAAGAATTTTGGTAAAGAATATTTCTGCCTCTGATACAGACATTGTAATTAACGACCCGGCTTATCTTGATGAAGTTGCTGGATGGGAGGGACACCCTAAAGATGCCAATATGGTTAGGATTGGTAAAGAACTGATACATTACATGGGTGTAACGAAAACTTATCCTTATACTTTGAAGCACATAAAGCGGGGCTACTGGGGAACAACCGCTTCGGCCCATAAGGCGGGAAGCACGGTGTATAAGCTGCAAACCAATTGCTATGGTGGACTGGTTCCGGATATCTTTTTGCAGGATAAGTATGCCGATTATTATGCCAGGCTGTTTAAAAAGCAGGGGATGCATTACATTGATTTTGATGGCGAAGAAAGTTTGTTTTATCAGGGATATGGTGAGTATTCAGTCAAGCGTTTTTTCCGGAGATTATTTGAAACTGCGAAGAAAGAGGGTATTAATTATTTAATGATCACAGGCTCTACGCTTTCCGGCGGTAGCTGGTATTACCAGAATATATGGAATGTAGGCGGCGGTGAGCACATGTATAACAGTAAAACAAGAAGCTGGGGTATTGAAGGAAAAGATATCAGGAATGTGACGTTTGGGAATTATTTCCCTTCCACCTTTGGTGGCAATTTTGCACTAACGCCTTCGTCAACCGTGCAGGAATATGAAAATGTTGAAGCTGTATCCGTAGGGCAGGGAGTTACTTACGCATTAGACTTATCAGAAAAGTCTGTTGAATCGTGTCCTGAAAAATACGAAATATTCCATGCCATAAAGACCTGGGAAAATGCGAGAAGCGCCAATGCATTCCCCTCCTGGATAAAAAACGAGCTAAGAGATACCTCCAAATACTTTCACCTTGAAGCAGTGAATGCTGACAACTGGAATCTATATCTTGTAAATAAAGACGGTTCTGACAAGCGGCTGTTTGCCAGATTAAAAAGAGATAAAAAAGATGGTTATTAAATAAAATATTAGAAAGAGGCATATAAGTACCCCTTATTTTAAATGAGCTTTTAGGGCATTTTAGGTTTATATTAACCACGAATGCACGAATGATATATCAAATTGATCTTGTAGTGGTAAATTTATTCGTGCATTCGAGGTAAATAGTAATATCCATTAGAAACTCAATGCACGAATGGAGTTAATCATCCTTCAAATGAAACCCTTAATAGATGTGGCTATTCGTGCATTAGTGGTTAAAGCTATCCTCTATGGGGTAACTAAACGCCTCTTTCTATAAAATATTTATCAATGAAGTATTTGCTTTGTATCGTATTGATTGTTGTCACGAATGGTCTTTCTGCACAACAAAAATCTAAAAAGAAGATTTCCCGGGAAATGCACGGGAAAATTCATGCAGTAGTCGAGTACACGAGCCTTGAGGCAGGAAATAAGCCCCCAGCTATCAGTCGGCTCAGGTTCCCATCAGGGAAAAGCATTTCCTCTCCGCAGGTTGTCATTGAAATGCAGAATACAAGGCCAGCGCAGGTGATGGATGGGATTGGTGGGGCATTTAATGAGCAAGGCTGGGCTGCCTTATCAGCATTACCCGCAGGTAAACGACGGACAGTGCTAAGCCATCTGTTTAATACAAAAAAAGGAGCAAACCTGCGTTTTAACCGTATTCCCATTGGCGCCAGCGATTTTGCGTTAAGCGCTTATTCGCTGGATAGTGTTAAAGATGATTGGGCGCTGAAGCATTTTTCAATTCGACGCGATGAAGGTTGCCTGATTCCGTATATTCAAGCAGCACAATCAATAAATCCTGAAATGAAATTTCATGCATCTGCCTGGTCTCCTCCGGGATGGATGAAAACCAATGGAAGTCAAACCGGCGGGGGCGAATTGTTGGGAGATACCCGGACTTTGGAGTCGTATGCTGACTATTTCGTTAAATTTTTGCAGACCTATAAACAACACGGTATTATTATTCAACGTTTATGCCCTCAAAATGAACCGATGGTAGCAGGCAGTTACCCAGGTTGCAAAATTCCTGCTCCATTATATGCAAAAGCTTTGACAGCATGGGTAATTCCCGCTGTAAAAAAATCCGGGTTGACAACAGAAGTTTGGGCAGGTACCTTTAACTTCTGGCGACGGGACACACGGAAATATTTCGACTATATTCTAAATGATGCCGGATTAGCGAAAGAAGCAGGCGGCTATTCTTTTCAGTATTCCAACATGAATTGGGTGAGAGAATTTACGTCAAGATATCCAAATGTAAAGCTTCAGCACTCCGAATCGGAATGTTACTACGGAGCTAATTCAGAGGAAGAGGCCTTTCGTGATTTTCAGGATTTTGTTGCTTATGTAAGGGCCGGCTGCAGCTTATTTACCTTCTGGAACATGGTATTGCCGGAGCCTCATACCAGTACATGAGGTTGGAAGCAGAACAGCCTGGTTGTAATAGACACGACAAAACAAACGGTAACGTATGAGCCAAGTTTTGCGCTTGCATATTTTTTAGGAAGGCATCTGGCGCCCGGAGCGCGGTATCTTCCCTCCAAAATTATTGAAGGAGGGTCATTGGTTGGCGCCCTTGGATTTGCACCGAAAGGCTGCGTGCAGTTCATGCATACTACCTTGGATGATGGAAATCAGGTAGCGACTTTTAGAGAAGCCGATGGAAGCCTGGTAGTATATCTGTTGAACCAGGGAAAACAGATGACTGCTGAAATAAAGTGCAGCAAGGGAACGGCGACCGTTGTGCTTCCGGCAAAGGCTTTAATTGCCGTAGTAATAAAACACCGCCCATTAAACGAATAACTGTAATGAAAAAAATAATAATCACCTTTCTTTTATTTTCAATCGTAAGCCATGTTTTTGCACAAGAACATCAAGCAGGATACTCAAATGCTTTAAGCAACGTAATCAAAAATTTAGACGGTGCTGCCTCTTTTCAGGTTTGGCAATATGATGGTAATAAGGTATCCCAAAAACATATTATGCCGGTGTCAGGAAATGCTGGAATCAACATCGGAAATCTTAAAATTGAAAATTCGTTGTGGGAATGTAAGGTAACGGAAGGTAAAATGTCAGGAGATGGTGGTGTGGATATAAAAGCCACCTTCTATGTTAAAAGAGGAGCTTTAACGAGTGCCGGTGTGGCTGTAGCTTTCAACTTTAGCAAATGGTCCCGTAATAATTATGTATTGATACCGGCTGCTGTCTATGATGGTAATCGCTTCCACGTAGTGAATAGTGGTTATATGGCGCCCTATCCCAAATCATACTATTATAATAAAGAGGTGCCCTTATTATTTTCCGATTGTCCCAGGCTGTCTTACGAAGGCGGGAAAGCATCCAAAATTGAGTTATTGACAGGCAATGCTTCTACACCTGTTATGTGCTTTTATTCCCCTGAGCTGCAACGGGGATTTATACTACTGACTCAGCAAGGAACGCGCTTTGGTAATTCAGGTTTATTTGTTGATGAAAATGCCGCACAAGATTCTGCGTCTTTTATTGTCACTGCACCCGCAGTCCGGGAACGCGTGGCAGGTTTTGGCAGCTTCACTAAAAGTGACGATAGAGGCGCTGTTTGGAAAACCGGTGATAAAGTAACCTTACAATTCCGTTTGTATAGTTTTCCCGCAACAGGTATTCCTTCCTTACTAAAGAAATTCATGGCAGTACGTAAGGCATTGACCGGACCAAACCACCCCCGCAATTTAACACCCTTTAGCGCTGTGATGAAATTTACTGTTCAACATGAAGATGCTGCCCGTTGGTATGAGAATCCAACCGGCAGCTTCTACCGCTCCGATAATGATGATAAATTCCAGCTTGGATGGGTAGGAGGATTAGAAGTTACTTTCCCATTATTAGCTTTAAACGATTCATTACACCGGGAACGTGTTATCAAAAATATTAATTTAGTTATCAATAGAATGCAGGGAGCGAGCGGTTATTTTTGGGGCTTTTATGATCATGGTAAATTACTTAGCGACCGGGACATTCCGGATGCTGTTATGGTACGAAAGAATGCTGATGCGCTCTTTTGGATAACAAAACAATTCCTTCTCCTAAAAGCTCAGGGACATGGTGCTCTTATTAAGCCAAAATGGGAACCGGCCTTGAACCGGCTCGCACAGGCTTTTGTAAAAACGTGGAAAAGAAATGGACAATTCGGTCAATATGTAAATGTTGAAACCGGCAAGATTATTATTTTTAACTCCACGGCAGGCGCTATTGCCCCAGCGGGGTTGGTGCTTGCCGGCCTGTATTTTCATAATCCTGAATATATAAAAGTAGCAAAAGCTGCGGCTGATTATTATTATACACAGTATATATTAAAAATAGGATTGGCGGGTGGTTGTTGCGGAGATATTTTACAGGATGCCGATTCCGAAACCTCTTTTGGATTGCTCGAATCCATGATGGCGCTCTATTATATAACAGATGATCAGGAGTGGCTTTCTAATGCAAAAGTTGTGGCTGATCTTTGTGCTACCTGGGTGCTCTCCTATGATGAAAAATTCCCTCCCGGCAGTACGCTTGCTAAACTACATGCTGATGTAGCAGGCGCTGTTTTTGCCAGTGTGCAAAATAAACATGCCGCTCCCGGTGTGGCTACCTCCTCAGCAGATTATCTTTTTAAGCTTTACCGTGCTACCGGCGACCGGCATTATGCGGATTTGCTCAACGATATTACTCATGCCCATGCAGAGGTAATGGGCACTCCAGGCCGGCCTACTACAGGAATGGGTCCGGGTACTTCCATGGAACGTATTCAGCCAACTGACGCGGATGGGAAGGACGCTATCGGTATGATCCTTCACACTTCGAATCAATGGACTGAAACGAACGGCATGCTGATGGCGCTGGAAATCCCAGGTATATATATACAAACAGATAAAGATGAGATGTATGTTTTTGATGCTGTCGAGACAAAAATACTCAGACGTGATGCCACAGGTATTACTCTCCGGATCACTAATCCCACCAGGTTTGACGCCGACGTATCCATCTTTGCAGAATCATCCGGACAGGCAAAGGTACCGGTTGGATATACCACATTTCTGAAGTGGCCTAAAGTGGAAATTCCGGCAGGTAGATCGCGTACTATTCATATCAATTCAAACGGAAGTATTGGTGGAGAATAGGATGAAAATAAGCCCGGATCAAAAGGCATAGAATAGAGCCAATATGATTACACTATGAGAAAAATAGCTTTATATTTTTGCAATGTTCTGATTTTTGTATTGCCAATAAAACAATCAGTCGCACAGGTTGACCATTCAGAGAATATTCCGCCATTAGACGAATTAGCCGGCGATTGGATGCCCTCCTGGCAATTGGAACAATCGCCTGCAATAGGTAATTTCTATGGAGGTCTGCGGGCAGGTTATACGGTTTCTTCCATAAGTAGTCTTACATTTCCTCCATTTTCGCAAGGACCTTATAACCGTTACAATCAAGAAGATTCCCTGCGTTATCAGAAAGATATCATGCAGTTGTATGTGGACAAAAAGCCTGCACTTACAAAATACTCAAAATGGTATCCCTATCAGATCAAACGGAAAACCAGGGAAGGCGATTTGGAAATAGAAACAACCGTTCGCGCAGTATTTGAGAATGAAGGAGTCTTATGGAAAATAAGATTTAAAAATACAGCCCATCATAAAACCATTCGTCATCATATCAATTTCATACTGCGTAACAGCCATATCCGTCAATTTGCCCCTGGAGAGTGGTGCTGGAGCACACCCCGCTCAACAGATAATGATTATACCATAAAAGTGATACAAAATACTATTATCGAGAAAGATAATAAAAGTGATGCAGTGGCTTATTATCATTTTATAAACCAACCTGACAGCATTACTCATCAGGGTGATGTTACCAAAGTATCCTATCAATTATCTCTACCAGCAGGCGAAGAAAAAGAAGTTGACATTTTAATGGCAATTGATTCCTCTGCAAAGGAAGCGTCCTATAAGGCGGAAAAATGGCAACACAATTTTAATGAAGTATTTGAGGAAGCGAGAGATTCATGGCAACAGAGATACTATCAGGCATTTGAACCGGGAAATCATTTTTTTTCGGGTTATTTGCCGACACTGGTTACAAAAGACAGTGTAGTACGCAGAATATATTATGAAAGTGTGGTGTCCTGGCTCGAACTTTTACGTACCAATTTTAAGACCGGTTATAAAAGAGTATTTATTACTGCAGGGCCGGATTATGCCAATACGCTTACCTACTATTGGGATATGGTAAGCTATTCTACCTTATGGGCGCTATTAGATCCCGCGGCTATGAGAAGGCAATTACTGTTCTTTTTATCTCAGGATATAAAGCAAGGTTATGCGGTTAATTTTATGATGCTTACACAATGTGGGCCGTGGTATTCCTTTAATGATTATGCGCTTTTCCATGCAGCATATATTTATCTGAGTGTAACCGGGGATACTTCATTCCTTGATATGCCGGTCGGTAATACTACTGTTTGTAAGCGTCTTTATGCTTTAGCTACCTCCTGGAAAAAATTGAAAAAGCCGGGGACGTGGTTAGCTGATTATGGGGGAATTGCAAATAATACGGAAACTGACCCTGATTATGTGCATATTGTTCCTGCCCTGAATGCCGCTAATGTATGGATGTGCCGGAAGATGGCGACTATCTTAGCAGATAAAGGGGAAAAGGATAAGGCAGAAGAACTGAGAAAGGATGCTGACAGTATAGCGGATGCTGTATTAAAATTGTATGTCAATAATAAAGGATATTGGTATTCCGAGAATGAAAAAGGTATTAAAAAAGCGATTCCTACTTGTATAGATTTTTTTACTATCGGTGAATGCATGACTAAAGACCTGACAAATAAAATGAAAAAAGAAATGATGGAATTTGTGATGCAGGATCTGTGGGAAGGCAACTGGATGCGAGCTTTAGCATTATATGACGATGCTGCCCAACAAACTTTATCAACGGCTGCCGGCAGAGCTTCATTGCATGGCTCATGGCAGGGAATGGGCCTGCGCCCTGATCATGGTGTTACCGGAGCTTAT
>SCQV01000625.1 GCA_004299085.1 Chitinophagaceae bacterium
ATTATTTCCGTCCATTAAATCTGCCCTACTAATCCAAGAGCGGAAGTAAGCGGTTTGTAGCATGGTAGCATTTATTTTAATGATTGTTCAGCTTATTTTCAAATGGCAACGTTGCCGGGAACGATTGCGTAAATAAAAACCGGTGAATCATTGGAAGTAAGGAAGAAACAGAGTACAATTGTTACCGGAATAGGCTTGGATACGCGAAAGTTTGATTATTAAAACCACCTTTAATTCTTTATTGTTATGAAACACTTACTACTTGCCTGTGTGTTATGGTTATTAGGTACACTCCCGGTCTTTAGTCAAACGCACGATTTGAAAGGAACTGTAACTGATGCTGTTTCCGGCGATGCATTACCCGGAGTAACGGTACGCATACAGGGAACTCAGACAGGGACACAAACTGATGTAAATGGCAATTTCGTATTGCCTGTGACTGATAATAAGTCTGTAAACCTGGAGCTTAGTTTTATTGGGTATAAAACTCAGGCGATTTCTGCAAAGCCGGGACAGGCCATTTCTGTAAATCTGCACATGGAAACCAACAGCCTGAAAGAGGTGGTGGCTATTGGTTACGGAACTACCACCAAAGAAGCGCTCACTGGCGCAGTATCTACCGTTAATGCCCAACAATTAAAAGATATTCCCATTAATTCTGCTGCTGAAGCGTTGGCTGGTCGTCTGGCTGGGGTGCAGGTTACAGGATCGGAAGGAATGCCCGGCGCGGATGTAAATATCCGTGTGAGAGGAGGAATTTCTATTACGCAGGATAATTCTCCTTTATATGTGGTGGATGGTATGATCGAAGACAATGCGCTTTCCACTTTATCGCCACAGGATATTGCATCCATCACTGTATTGAAAGATGCTTCCGCCACGGCTATATATGGCTCAAGGGGAGCTAACGGGGTTATTATCATTACTACAAAAAAAGGTCATCAGGGGAAAACAACCGTTACTTATAACGGCTTTTTTGGTTTTCAGAAAGTGGAAAAAACATTGCCCGTACTGGATCCTTACCAGTTTGTTTTATATCAATATGAAAAAAGCCGGGGCAATAATACACAGGAGCAGACTTTTGCCAACACCTTCGGAACTTTCCAGGACTTGTCATTATATAAAGAGGCTCCTTTTGTAAACTGGCAGGATCAGGTATTCGGAAGAAATGCTTTTATGGAAACACACAATGTATCGGTTTCAGGGGGAGATAGTAAAACGCAATTCAATTTAAGCCTCACAGATAATGAAACTCAGGCTGTGATGATCGGTTCTGACCTGAACAGAAAATTGGTAAATTTCCGCATTTCCCATAAAGCCGGCGATAAATTCCAAATGGGCTTTAATGTCCGTTTCGACAATCAGTTGGTGGACGGGCAGGGAACTTCTAACCCGGGCAGCAGCAGCCTGAACTTTTTGAGGCAGACAATTAAATATTTCCCCTATCTTTCTCAGGGACAATCGCTCAGCTATTATGATCCTAACCTGATTGACCAGACCAATGGTAACGGATTATACCTTGTCAATCCTCTCCTGCTGATACAATCGCAATATCAAAAAGCATATCAAACCCGTATTGGAATAGATGGTTATGCGCAATATGCTATCACTAAATTTTTATCTTTCAGGACCACTTTAGGTTATGATTATTATACTCAAAACACCAATCGCTACGATGACAGCCTTACCTATAATGCCATCGCCAACGGCAACGGCTTACCTATTGCCACTATCACCGGCAATAATAATCTGACTTTTGATAATTCCAACGTATTTACATTTTCAAATGCACAATTGCCGGGAAATTTTAACCAGGATAATAGTATTAATGTTATACTGGGTCAGGAATCCTATCAGACACAGAGTAACAACCAAACAGTAGTGCAGAAATATTTTCCCGAAGGAACCACTGCTGTGCAGGCCTTGGGTAATTTAAATCTTGCTACCGCCCCGGCTGGTTATGAAGAGCCTTCACCGACGACAAGCCAGGATATGCAAAGGATTTTATCT
>SCQV01000063.1 GCA_004299085.1 Chitinophagaceae bacterium
TGTATAACCAGTTTAAAGGGAAATTGGTGATTATAGGTTTTCCGTGCAACCAATTCGCCCATCAAGAGCCAGGTACTTCTAAAGATATTACTGAATTTTGTACCAACAATTACCACATTACTTTCCCGATGGCGGAGAAAATAGATGTGAAAGGCGATAACACTGCCCCGATTTACCAGTGGTTAGAATCCGAGGCAAAGGCAAAAGGATTTACGCCGGTTATCCCTCAATGGAATTTTGGCAAATACTTGCTGAATGAACAAGGAGAATTAGTGGCAGTATTTTCTTCTCCGACCAATCCCATGAGCCAGGAAGTCATAGATGCGGTTGCGAAGTAGCAAGGATAATTACTATAAAAAGATTTATTCCCTTTTTGAGAAGAAGGGAATTCGATTTTAGGATTGCCGTTTTATCAACCCTGCAACTTTTTAGCTAAACCAATGATTAGATTTACAAAATAGGTTACCTGTCCAAACAATAAAATCAATATCATTATAGAAGTTATGCTTACAAGACTCCCGAAAAATTTAAATCTGTTAGACCCGTCATAATCATTATAGCGCCGTGGTGCATCTAAGTCAACAATCGAATAGGTAAGTAAAAATGGAAGAGCCAGAATAAGTATTGAACAAATTATTGTCAAAACTATATGTATCCAAGTCAGCGCCTTAGAAAAAAGAAAACGGTTTGTCAATAAATAAAGCACCCAAAATAAAATTGAAATGATTGCAGGTAACCAAATGAGTAATGTTACTGGGACAATAAAATAGGTGTCATGAGAAGCAAGGTCAATTGGTATATTAGCGCTAAACAACGCCACAGCAAGCAAAATGATTGCCGTTAAAAATAGTAAATTATATGGTCTTTGCCGAAGTTGCACGTTATATTAAAGATGATTTCAAACCTATATCATTGTGTCATCAATGAAAAACTAAACAGATTAATAATTTATCAGTTCTCCTATTATTCCCTCCAGCCTTCTATTAGCCAAGAAATTTTCTTCCAACTCTTTTGCAAAAGGAACGGGCGTGTCCAGGCTGGCACAACGCATGACAGGCGCATCCAACAGTTCAAAACAATGTTCACTAATCCACGCTGCAATTTCTCCACCAATGCCACCTATAAGCGTATCTTCATGAAGAATGAGCGCTTTCCCTGTTCTTTTAACGGTGTTATAAATGGCACCATAATCTAATGGAAGTAACGTACGCAAATCCAACAAGTCCATGGAAACATCCGGATGATCCTGAGAATATTTCATTGCCCAATGAACACCCATGCCATAGGTAATGATACTGACTTCATCTCCTGACAAAACGGTATTAGCCTTTCCAATTTCTGTCGTATAATAATCATCCGGCACAAATCCATTGATACTGCGGTATAAGACTTTATGCTCAAAATACAGCACTGGATTCGGGTCTTCGACAGCCGCCAGTAATAATCCTTTGGCATCTTCAGGAAAAGCAGGATAAACTACTTTTAATCCCGGTGTGTGTACAAACCATGCTTCATTACTTTGCGAATGAAAGGGTCCGGCACTTACCCCCCCTCCTGTTGGCATACGGATAACCACATCCGCATTTTGTCCCCAGCGATAATGAATTTTTGAAAGATTATTAATAATCTGATTAAAGCCGCAACTTACAAAATCAGCGAATTGCATTTCCACTACGCTTTTAAATCCTTCTAAAGATAATCCCATAGAAGACCCTATGATGGCGCTTTCACAAAGTGGCGTATTACGAACGCGTTCTTTGCCAAATTCGTTGACAAAACCTTCCGTTATTTTAAAAGCACCTCCGTATTCTGCAATATCCTGTCCCATCAGAATCAGGTTTTCATGCTTATGCATTGCCTGCCGTAATGCATCGGAAATAGCATTAATAAAGCGCTTTTCAGATCTATGATCGATGATCTGTGATCTATGATCCAGGGAGAGTGCATACACATCTGTCAATTCTTCGTTCGTATCCGGAACAATGGCAGGCGCATGCAATCCCGGTTTTAATTCTTCCTCAATTTTAATTTTAAAAGATTCATGAATTCCACTAAGGCTTTCTCTTGAAAAAATATTCAGGTAGAGCAGAAACTCTTCATAATTTTTTACCGGATCTTTTTCCGCCCATTCTTCAAATAATTCTTTGGGAATATATTTTGTTCCGCTTGCTTCTTCATGTCCGCGCATGCGAAAGGTCATGCACTCCACTAAAGCCGGTCTTTGTTCACGGATGGCATATTCCCGAAGGCGTTGAATCGTGTGGTAAACTTCCAGGAGATTATTTCCGTCAATGGTGACGCCTTCCATTCCGTAACCTTTGGCTCTGTCCGAAAGCTTTTCACAACGGTATTGTTCTTTTACCGGCGTACTTAATCCATATCCGTTATTTTCAATCAGAAAGATAACCGGCAAATCCCAGACGGAAGCTACATTCAACGCTTCATGAAATTCACCTTCACTTGTTCCACCTTCACCGGTAAACACCAATGTGGACTTATCTTCCTTTTTTAATTTATAGGCCAAAGCAACCCCGTCTGCAATAGATAATTGCGGGCCCAGATGGGAAATCATGCCGCTGATAAAATGTTCACGGCTGCCGAAATGAAAAGACCGCTCGCGGCCCTTGCTATATCCTTCTTTATGCCCCTGAATTTGCATAAATAATCTGCTCAATGGCATATTCCGGGTTGTAAATACGCCGATATTACGATGCAGGGGAAGTATCCATTCATCCGGCTGCATGGCTGCCGTAGCGCCCACGGAGATAGCTTCCTGCCCAATTCCGCTGAACCATTTGCCGATTCTCCCCTGACGTAATAGCAATAACATTTTTTCTTCTATCAGTCGGGGATATAATAATTGTTTATAGAGAGAGATTAATTGATCGTTACTCAAATTTGTTCTGTCGAAATACATGGTCACATTGTTTTATGTTTAAATGGCTAAACTGTTGAATGGCTAAATTGCTCCATTGCTAAATAGCTTTGTAAAATATCAGAGATCAGAAAATCAGAAAATCAGAAATCAGAAATCAGAAAATCAGAAATCAGAAAATCAGAAATCAGAAAATCAGAAATCAGAAAATCAGAAATCAGAAAATCAGAGATCATACATCCAAGATTATCCGATTTCCTTTCTTCCCAATCTGTGTAAAATAGAGGTAAAGATAGAAAGTAAAATGCTAAAAAGCAGCGCCGCCCAAAATCCGTTGACGTGCAAGCCGTGAATATAATGTGCGGCAATTAAAATGATGATTGCATTAATCACTAATAAGAATAATCCCATCGTTACGATGGTAATAGGAAGCGTTAAAATAATCAGAATGGGTTTTATAAAAAAGTTGAGCAAACCAAATACCAATGCAAATATAACAGCCGTGGAAAAATGGTTAATATGCACACCCGGAGTGATCCATGCAGCCACAAATGCCGCTAAGGAAGTAACTAATATGCGGATAAGAATATTCATAGCCTGTATTTTTTACGAAGGTAAAATTTTTGGAGAGAGGGGGCAATAATGAATAGGAATTAACAGGAAATTACAGGAGAGTGCATCCCAAAATGTCGTCATTGCGGAGCAAGGAACCCCGCCTTAGGCGGGGCAGGCGAGCGACAAAGTCCGCCTGAATGACATAGTCGGGCAGGCAATCTCAAGTCTCAATGAGGAGATTGCTTCTCCCGCCCCAACGCACAAATCCGCCCAAGCGGAATCGTATGACGTTACGACATTTTGGAATGCACCTTACAGGATTGTTTTCACCAAAAAATACTATCTTTCACAGCCAAATAAACATTTACAAAAGTTGTAAGCTAAAAAACATTCATCATGGGACTTTCCATTTATTATTCGGGCAGAATCCGCCATTATAAAGAGATTGACAATCTAATGGAAGAAGTGTCGGATATTGCTGATAATCTTGGGTGGATTTACACTGAGATCAGTGATGACAAGTTAAAAGGAGTACTCGTTTCGCCAGAAAAATGTGAACCTGTTGTATTCACCTTTGTACCTGACGGAAGATTATGCAGCCCGGTCAGCATTACCTATAATCAGCCGGATGACGACTTTTATTATACAATATTTACTAAAACACAATTTGCCGGTCCCGATGCACATATCGCTGTAATCAAATTACTTCGGTATATCAGTAAAAAATATTTCGCAGAAATAAAAGTGATGGATGAAGGTAAATTTTGGGAAACAAATGATGAACGAATATTGTATGAGGAATTCGCAAGGTATAATAAAGTATTGAACGATTTTACGGATATGTTGTCTGAGTTGCAGCACATGCCGGGTGAATCTGCTGAATCATTGGCAGATAGAATAGAAATATTATTTAAAAGAAAAAATGAAATCTAATATAAATGAAAATTCATACCACCAATTACATCAATACGTTTATAGAAATAGCGGACGATTGTCCCACTGCAACCGGAGAGATACCGCCTGTAAAAGAAGGAAATAAAACCGTTGCCAGTATAGAATATGAGATGGTTAAGAAGAATCCATACAAATATACTTCGGACGATGTGCTGTTTTATATGTTCATAGAAAAAAATGATTTGACCAAACAGGAGATACCTGTAACCAGACAAGAATTTTTCTCCAAAGGCCATGCCTGCTTTCGAGCTTCTCCTTTAACTAAGAGATACGGATGGGGAATCCATTGTAATGAAGAAGGAAAGATAGCGATGTCCGGTAGTGAAACTAAAGAATATCAAAAATTTGTGGAGGATAAAAAGATTGCCAAGGTAAAAGCTATGCGTTCAAAACGATAAAATTATGCAGTATATTATTCTATTACGCGGTATTAATGTCGGCGGCAGAACCATCAAAATGGATGAATTAAAAAAAAGTTTTGAAAAAGCCGGATATGCTGATGTGGTTACTGTTTTACAGACCGGTAATATTATCCTTGACAGTAAGGAAAAAAATATAAATAAAGTCCATGGGGCGATAGAGTCGCTTTTGACAAAAACGTTTAATTATCCAGCAAAAGTTTTGGTCATCACTCCTGAGCAGCTTAGAACAGTAATTGAACAATATCCGTTTACGAATTATGGACCTGAATACCATCGTTATGTTATTTTCACTGAAAAAGGGTTTGAGAAAGAAATGGCGAAGCAGGAAAATGAATTGGATAAATCCATAGAAGAAATTAAAGCCGGTAATGACGTGTTGTACTGGCGCGTGTTGAAGGGGAAAACACTTGATAGCACTTTTGGAAAATACATGGCAAAAGCCGGAACAAAGCATTTTCTTACCAATAGAAATGTAAATACATTGGAGAAGATTTTAACCAAATGTGTGTGAGGTTTCTATCCCAATTGTGTTAAACTGTTTAATATGAATTATAATCCGAAAATTCATCATCGAAGGTCTATCAGGTTAAAAGGATATGATTATGCGCAGGCAGGATTATATTTTATCACGATTTGTACCAATCATAGACAACATATTTTTGGTGAGGTTTTGAATTCACAAATGATTCTGAATGACACAGGGAAAGTAGCGGATGAATGTTGGCAGGCAATTCCACAACATTTTCCCAATGCTATTTTGCATGAATTTGTCGTAATGCCGAATCATGTACATGGAATCATTGAATTAACAAATCTTGTGGGGGCGAAAAATATTTCGCCCCCACAAAATATTTTGCCCCGACAAGCACAATTCAAATCACCCTCCATGACAATCGGTTCCGTCGTCCGGGGATACAAGATTGGTGTTACAAAATGGTGCCGGAACAATACAAACATTTTTAACGTTTGGCAACGCGATTATTATGAACATATTATTCGAAATGAAATGGCATTCCAACGCATTGCCCGGTACATAATAAATAATCCTTCAAACTGGAAGGATGATAAATTTTATAAATAAAAACTGCCATTAAAATTATGAATCATATCGTTGACAAGGAAACAGCCAGGCATTATCTGTGGGGCGATCAATGCGATGCCTGGGTATTAGTGGAAAACCCCTCGCTGTCTGTCAAGTTGGAAAGAATACCCAAAGGGGGAAAAGAAAAATTACATTTTCATCAAAAGGCGCAACAATTCTTTTATATTTTGAAGGGAACCGCCACTTTTTATGTAAATGATGAACAGAAGACTGTTCATCCCCAACAAGGTATATTCATCGAACCTGAAGCCAAACATTTGATAGCCAACGAATCTCCTGACGATTTAGAGTTCATGGTGATTTCTCAGCCTTCGACAAATAATGACAGGCATGAATGAAAGGTTAATCCTGCAATTTTATTGTAAAGAAAGTATCAGATTTCCATTCCGGATTTACTGCTTAACTCCTTCTTCCTTTTGCGGTGATAATAATCACTCTTGAATTTTTAGTCTTCCATATCCGGCCTTGAGCATAAAATCGGCTGCAGTTTGTGGGTGGGTTTTATGGGTACATGCTGATGAACAACTGATGGAGAAAGGAAATCATATTGACCGCGCCAAATAGAATCCACTCATTTATGGGCATCTCTAAAAACCTTATTTTTTGATATTTTTTTACCACAAAGCCCACAAACCTGTCTCGGCCCAGACGAGAGAATGCACAAAGGGCACAAAGCAAAGGTAGTTTTTAGAGATGCCCTTATAATTTTCGGCATTATCATGGATTGGGTTCGGAATTAGGCAAAACATTTAAGGCTGAAGTTTAAATAATATCTTTGTATTCTAAAGAATTTAAAATGAAATACAGAATATTAGGAAAAACAGGAGAAAAACTGTCGGCCATAGGACTCGGTTGTATGGGTATGAGTTATGCTTATGGAGGCAAAGATGATGCAGAAAGTATTGCCACGTTACACAAAGCGCTGGATTTGGGCATCAATTTCTGGGATACGGCTGATATGTATGCCGATGGAGAAAATGAAATGCTTCTCTCTAAAGTCTTAGTTCCAAACAGAAACAAAATTTTTATAGCAACTAAATTCGGATTTCGCCATAAAGGAGGTATTTCCGGCTATAGCGGCACCCCGGGAACTTATGTGGATGGCTCGCCAAAATGGGTGAAGGAAGCCGTGGATAAAAGTCTGAAAAGATTGAGAATTGATACTATTGATTTGTATTATTTACATCGTGTAGATCAAAGCACACCGATTGAAGAAACAGTAGGAGCTATGGCGGACCTTGTCAAAGATGGTAAAGTGCGATATCTTGGATTATCCGAAGCTTCTGCCGTCACGTTGCAACGGGCTTCCAAAGTGCATCCCATAGCTGCTTTACAAAGTGAATATTCTGTCCTTACCCGCGATGTGGAAGGAGAGATTTTAAATACCTGCCGTAAATTAAATATTTCATTGATTCCTTACAGCCCGCTCGCAAGAGGTATTATTACATCGGTCATTAAAGACAAAAACTCCCTCACAAAAGATGACTGGAGAAGAACATTACCTCGTTTAGCCGAAGAACATTGGGAAAATAACAGTAAGCTGGTAGATGAATTCGCAGCGTTGGCAAAGGATAAACATTGCACCTCTGCACAATTAGCTTTAGCCTGGGTATTGGCACAAGGAGAAGATATTATTCCTATTCCGGGAACGAAAAAACGAAAATACCTGGAAGAAAATGCAAAAGCGGTGGATATTGTTCTAAATAAAGAAGATTTAACTCAGATTGATGCATTGCTGAAAAAGTATCCAAATGTTGGACAACGTTATACAGACGGAGGGATGAATTTGGTAAATAAATGAGGCAAAAGAAAATTTCTAAAAGCTTCATCTTTCGATGCCTTCTTACCATAAAGCCACGAATAACGCTCGGAGTACACAAAGGGAAAGCCGATTTCAGAGGTTCCCCAAAAATAAATCTACAAAGCAACAAATCTTTAATAATGAAATTTATCCATTATGGGCATCTCTAAAAACCACTTATAGATTCGTGAAAACCAGCCTGCCGGCTGGCAGGTCTGTACTATTCGTGGCTAAATAAAACTAAAAGTAAGGTTTTGAGAAATGCTCTTATCTTATTTTTAGCTGAATGACAATAATATTTTTGCTTTATCTGAAGGAAGAAAAAGAGGAAAATATTAAAATCATCACATAAAAATAAAACATCATGAAAATTGCAATTATCGGAACCGGAAATATCGGATCCACCCTCGCCAGGGGTTGGGCAAAAACAGGCCATGATATCTTTCTGGGTGTAAGAGACCTCAATAATTTTAAAGGGAAAGCACTCCTTTCTCAAAAAAACATTTCGGCACATCACATCCCGGAAGCAGTGTCAAAGGCTGAAGTCATTTTAATATCTGTGCCCCCCAATGTTATTCCTTTTGTGGTAAGCTATCTAAAAGAAGCGGAAGAAAAAGTCATCATTGACCCAACGAATTCTTTCCGTTCTAAACCGGAAGGATTTGAAAATGGGTTTGATGCGTTAACTCGTTTGACTTCATGTAAGCACATCGTAAAAGCTTTTAACAACACAGGTTTCGAAAATATGATCCATCCTGCAGGGTTAGATACCTTTGTTTCGGGTGATAGTGAAAAAGCAAAGAAGATAGTAGTGCAACTGGCGAAAGATCTGGGCTTTGCCAATTGTTATGATTTCGGGGGGAGTGATAAAGCGGCTTTACAAGAACAACTTGGCATGGCATGGATAAATCTGGCTTTGATACAGGGAATGGGAAGGAATATTGCCATTAATGTAGTGAAACGATAAACATAAAGGTTTATGAATATTTATATCACACAACTAATATACATCAGAGCCGGCGAAGAAAAAGCCTTCGACCAGTTTGAAAGTATTGCTATTCCTGCCATTTCAAAATATAATGGAAAGCTCTTATTGCGAATAAGGCCCGATAAGGAAGCAATAATCGAAAGCAGCATGGAAGCTCCTTATGAAATACATCTGTGTGTATTTGATACGGGAGATGATTTCAAAAATTTCATGCAGGATGAAGAAAGAAAACAATTCTTACACCTGAAAGAACAATCCGTTCGGTCGGTAATCCTGATTAAAGGAAAACAGTTATAAAACGAAAGGCAAATGCCATTAAAAATTTTAGCCATATCCGGAAGTACCAGAAAAAATTCAACTAATGAGTATATTTTAAAAGCGATTGCTGAATTATATCCGGACAAGATGGATGTTACCATCTATACTCAGTTGGATGAGCTGCCTTATTTTAATCCGGATCTGGTGAAAGAGGAAGGTACGACTCCCGAAACCGTGAAAAAGTTTTACCGGATGATTGAGAATGCTGATGGTGTATTAATTTGCACTCCCGAATATGTCTTTAGCCTGCCGGGAGTATTGAAAAATGCATTGGAATGGACTGTTTCAACAACCTTATTTTCATATAAACCTTTTGCATTTATTATAGCCTCCGCTTCCGGTGAAAAAGCTTTTGAATCTTTGGATTTAATTATGAAAA
>SCQV01000064.1 GCA_004299085.1 Chitinophagaceae bacterium
AGTAGAAACATTCTTAAAAGCGTATTTCGACTATACATAAATGAGCCGTTTGTTATTCAGCACACTTTCATCCTTTTTCTCTTTTGGTGGATTCTCTGATTTGTAACTTACCGTGAAGTATTATTTCTTCAGGCTCAAAATATTTTTTTGCCAGGTGTTTAATCAGGAGTTCACAGGATGTCTTTCCCACTTCAAAGGCGGGTTCCTCCACCGTTGTTAAGCTGGGACTGATTATCATAGCAATTGGATCGTTTGTAAATCCTACTACTCCCATCTGACTACCTACCCGGATATTATGTTTCTTTAAAGTGATCATGGATCCGATAGCCTTCCGGTCATTTACCGCGAAAATTGCATCCGGCCTGTTTTTTCCCAGAATTAATTGTTCAGTATCCTTTTCACCCCATTCCTGTGAAAATCCCGAGAATATTATCCAGTCATTATTTACCGTAAAATTATATTTGGCGAGCGCTGCTTTATAGCCTTGTAAACGTTTTTGAGTGATGGTAAGCTCAGGCGGACCGGTTATATGGGCAATGCTGGTATAGCCATTCAGGATTAAGTGTTTAGTTGCCTCAAATCCTCCATTGAAATCGTCTTGCAGTACCCGGGAGGTTTTAATACCTGCCACAGAACGGTCAAAAAATACGATGGGGAATCCATGGTCTATTATGTTACAATAGTGTCCTGCGGCATCAGGCCCAAGCGAAGTGGATACCAGCAAGCCGTCAAAACTTCCCAAAGGGAGATCTTGTAAGATTTGCAATTCTTTTACGGGAGAATCATTTGTCAGGTATAGAATGATGTTATAATCGTGATTGTAGGCTATCTCCTGAATACCGGTAATGACAGTTGAGAAATAATAATTGGTGACTATAGGCAGCACTATGCCGATATTATGCGTTTTGCCCTGGGCCAATCCTGTAGCGCTATAATTAGGCTTATAATTTAATTCATGAACTTTTTCCAACACTTTTTTACGGGTTGCCGGGCTCACATCATAAGTATCTCTCAGCGCCCTGGATACTGTAGCTACTGAGATATTCAGGCTTTTAGCTACTTCACGTATAGTAATCGTGTTGAGTTGTTTTCGCATAAGGAGAAAAATTTGATCCTATCTGATTATGGTTTAATTCCTACCTATTAGTGCTAAGCCAACTATTATTTGGAGTGGGATATCTTTTGCGTCATTTTTATTTGACATGGCACCAAGTATTCCCTCTCTTTATAAATGAATTAATAATAGCACTATAGATAAACAAATTTATGAGATAAAATCATACTTGTAAAATCTATTATTATTAGTGAATATTTCAGTTTCAGAATTCCTTACCCATAATGAAAAATCAATACTTTCAGGCTATTGGCTCGCAAAATGAAATTGCGGAAATCAGTGAAATTTTTCTCAACGTCATCTTTTAGCTCTTTTTCATCTTTTACTTTCTTTGCCTTGCCGCAAAGAAAGTAACAAACCTTGCCTGCCGGCTAGGCAGGGAAAAGTCAAGGCTGGCGAAAAAAAGCTAAAAATTTACATGTCAGGCTAAAATGA
>SCQV01000065.1 GCA_004299085.1 Chitinophagaceae bacterium
CATCCTCGTCCCGATGAAAGGCATATTCGTTACAAGGATGTATTTGATTTGAAACCTCTGGTAACCACTGAATTTAATATAGAAGGATATCCTTCGGAAAAATTCATGGAATTGGTTTTACAGGTAAAGCCGAATCAATGTACTTTAGTTCCCGACCCACCAGATGCGGTCACCTCCAACACCGGATGGGATACGATAAAGCATCAGGACTTTTTGAAGAAGATAATCGGACAATTAAAAAATGCCGGCATTCGTGTTTCTATTTTTTTAAATGCAGCGCCATCCATGGTGGATGCTGCCAAAAGTTGCGGTGCTGATAGAATAGAGCTTTATACCGGACCGTATGCGCATGATTTTAGAAAAATAAAGAACGATAAGGATTTTTATAAAGTGAATTTTGAAGCTACTTATTTAAAAACTGCACAGGCTGCTACCAAAGCAGGGCTGGGTATTAATGCCGGCCACGATTTGAATTTGGATAATCTTCATTTTTTTAAAACACATATTCCGGAATTAAAAGAAACTTCCATCGGGCATGCGCTTATTTGTGATGCGCTGTATTATGGATTGGAAAACACGATACAGATGTATAAAAGGGAATTGAGGTAAGGGTAGGGGCTGTCGGTTATCAGTTGTTATTAGTGTCAGCTGTGGATAATAAACCATATACTCGGCTTTATGTGGGAGTACCATACGCTGAGTAAATCAGAATTGAAAAAAAACTTTGTATATTTGTACTGGAGGCAAGCAGGGTATCATCCAGTGGAAGCCGGACAAGGACCATTTAAAATTATTCTAATATGGAAACATATGTGATTGAGCTTACCAATAATAATGCTTCGAGGTTATTGCAGGATTTGGAGGATCTTAAGATCATAAAGGTTCTCAAAAAGAATAAGGAGAAAAAACAAGAAAGTAATACGTCAAGATTTAGAGGGGCGCTTAAAATGAGTAATGAACAATATCTGAATTTTCAACTGCACGCTAAAGATATACGCAACGAATGGCAGGAAAATATTTAATAGATACGAATGCCGTCATTGATTATCTCAGTAATAAACTTCCCGGCAATGCTTCTAATATGTTGGATGAAGAAGCATTGGAAATTTCTGTAATAATAAGAATGGAATTGCCGGCGTGGGGCAATGCAGAGTCACAGCAACTATCCATATTGGAGGATTTTATTAATAGTGTAGTTGTATGGAGCCTCGATGAGCCGGTTATAATAAAAGGGATTGAAATAAGAAAAAACTTTAGGATTAAACTGCCGGATGCGATAATTGCAGCTACACCAGTAGTACATGAGTTGACATTAGTTACCCGCAACGTGAACGATTTTAAAAATATCACCGGTTTGAGATTAATCAATCCCTGGGATATGTAGAAAGCACCAGTCTTTATACGTCTTTTTATCATTTTTAAGAATTACGGCGCGCAAATAGCCTGATTTATGTGAATTGCGCCAGTCGAATAGCCCAATTAACAGAAAATGGAAATTCCGCGCATTATACAGGAATTCTACTTGGCCCATTAAAAAAGTAAAGTGACCTAAAATTAGTATTTTTGTATGGCATTTAAATTAATTTATCCAATGAGGCTACAGGTAATACAAGACGGACAAGGGAAAGAGACCGGAGTGTTTATCCCCATGAATGATTGGCAGTTAATAAAAAATAGCTATCCGGATATTGAAACCATTGACAAGGATTTGCCGGAGTGGGAAAAAGAGTTGATTGATCAACGATTAGATGCTATTAGAAAAACCCCCGGAAGAATAAGGCCTGGAGATGAGTTACTGAAAGAGCTGAAACGGGGAATTTGATGGCGTATCTCTTAGAGTATTTTGACGAGGCCTTAACTGATGTACAAGAAGCCAAAATCTGGTATAAAGAACAACATGAGGGCCTCGAAATAAAGTTTTCAACAGCCATAGAACAAATTATAGAACGAATCCTGAGATTGCCAACAGCCTATTCAGTCAGGTATAAGAATATCAGAATTGCGCATCCAAAAAGATTTCCATACAATATTCATTTTTACATAGACGAATCCGAAACAACCGTTGTCATAACAGCTATCGTTCATAACAGGCGCAATCAAAGAGTTTCCCATAAACGCGTTGAGTGAATAATATATTGAAAATTATCTTGAATGGATTATTTACTTGAAAATATACCGGTATATGTATGAATTAAAAATGTATTTATCTTCTATTACGGCACGAAGTGAACTATAAGTTTTTAACTCCCCGGGAATTTAGAACATATCAGTTCCTTTCGTGGTGAAATCATAACCATTCTCTGCAAATGTGTTTTTGCATCCTCAAAAAAAGACAAGAGATATTTTCCCGCCAGCATATTATCCTGAGAGGTAATTATTAAATATAAATTATCATCTTCTTTCTTAACCCAAGTTGCAGCTAACCAGGCGGGAGGTAGCGTAAATAGGGCATTTCAATTTTTTTGAGTGCCGGTTTGTGTACTACAGATTTTAATTTCCGGAAGGGTTGGGGTTTTGCTTT
>SCQV01000066.1 GCA_004299085.1 Chitinophagaceae bacterium
TTTAGCTCTTTCTCATCTTTTACTTTCTTTGCCTTGCCGCAAAGAAAGTAACAAACCTTGCCTGCCGGCTAGGCAGGGAAAAGTCAAGGCTGGCGAAAAAAAGCTAAAAATTTACATGTCCGGCTAAAATGAAATAGCTCGAGCATTTGCCTATGTCCATGCATTAGGAGGACTTACCGGCTTTGTAATATCTTTTCACATTGGAACATTGATTTCATTTTTACGCCTTCCCTGTAAATTTTCTTAACGCCTTTTTTCTGAGGCCCGATCGCAATGCGATGATGACAAAATTCACGCGTTTTCATTTTGCGAGAGATCAGGAGTTCTGAGTATAGTACATCTCGTTTGACTCAAACGTATATAGAAGGATAAGGAAAATGATGCATGGGACTTAAAGGATAATTAAAAAGAGCATGCTGCATTAATCCAAAGGTTATTTGGAATTTTGATTATCTGATGAAAGCTAAAGAGAGGAGGATGAGAATAGTTACAAGTTCATATTCGTTTAATTTGGAGCGTAGTATTTTAAGCGCCTTTGAGATGTGTTTTTTGACAGTATTGAGAGAGAGGTTCATGTAAAGGGCAATTTCCTTGTAGGAGAGGTCTTCGTATCGGCTGAGAATGAAAGCGTCCCTGCATTGATTGGGAAGAGATGAGATGGCAAGATCTAGTTTTTCTTCAAGTTGCTTAACTTCAAGAGGATCGGCAGCATTAGATTGAAGCCAGCTTTTATAGAGGATAGAGATTTTTTCTGCATAAGCCAATCGGGTGTATCTGCTTCTTAGCTCATGAAGTATTTTGTTTCGGAGTGTAGCATAGAGATACGCAGCGACACATTCAGCGGGATTAAGATTATCTGCTTTTAACCAGAGATTCATAAAGACATCCTGAACTATTTCTTTAATTAATTGTTGGTCTGGAATACGTTTAAAAGCTTTATGGCAGAGGATGGAGAAATAGCGATTGTAAAGGCACTCGAAGGCGGTTTCATTTCGTTGTTGGATAAGTGATAACAATTCCCCATCGGTGTATGATGAATATTTATGGATAGAAATTGTCATAGGTGCTGACTTTTTCTGATAAGAATTAAAATAAGAATTTCAAAGATAGTTATTTTAATTTTTTTAAGGTTCTTAATTGAAAAATATTTATTCGCAAAGATTCGAAGTATAGAAATTAATAAAAAAATCGGTGCGTAGCACTAATTGAAACTTGGTACAATAGTGAATGTTTAAATAAGAATGATAACCGGGAGGAGGAAAATAAAATAGGAAAAGCATGCAGATGCTAACAAAGAGTATAGTATCTGATGGGCAATAGTTTAAAAATAAGGGGAGTTATAAAAAGGAACAGAGGTTTTCTTAGGGCGGTAAAATATGCCGGAGGATAAATTGATATCACCGAATAGGTCATTTTGTGAAAGGGGGAAGAATTGTATCTTTTGTCTTGAGGGATAATAACTGGTGTTATGTCAAGAATATTTTATCTTATTTCCCACTAAGCCCTGCCTACCGGACAGGCGCAAAGTACACAAACCTGCCTATCGGCAGACAAGCCTGCTTGACGGCAAAGGCAGGGGCTTTTCTTCGTGCATCTTAGTGGCTTTGTGCAAAGGTTCAAAGAACTCCTTTGGAGACTCCTTTCGGAGTGGGATTTCTTTTACTGTCATTCCTAAGTTGACATAACACTATATCAATAATAGGGTGAAGTGAGTAACGAGTTATTTTATAATATACCATTTATCCCCGATCATTATATTACTCACCACGGCTTACACGTTGTCAGCATACTCAAACACTGAAGCAAAACTAATATTCTGCAATAAATGTTTTAGCAGGATAATACTGAAATTGTATATTTTTGTTTCGAAGAAGCATGATAATGGAATAGGTTCATGTCTGTTTCTTATCAGTTAAGTATCCGGAAGGAAATTATTTAATGTATTGATTATGAAACAATACGATACAATTCCCGTTAATACAGTGTTAGCATTAAAAGCCGGTGATGAACAGGCTTTTAAGATTATCTATGAGCACTTCGCTGGCAGGTTGTATGGAAACCTGCTGAAGTTTGTAAAATCAGAAGAGACAGCTAAAGATCTTTTACAGGAAGTATTTTTAAAGATATGGGAAAAACGTGTTCAAATAGATCCTGCTAAATCATTCAGTTCTTATTTATTCCAGATTGCAGAAAATCTGGCTTACGATTTTTTCCGGAAAGCAGCCAGGGATAAAGAGTTGCAAATGCAACTTGTAGTTCATGCTACCGAAGCTTACACCCACATAGAAGAAATACTTATCAACAAAGAATATAATGATTTATTGCAGGCAGCTATTGATGCGCTACCTCCACGCCGCCGCCAGATATTCCGGCTTTGCAAGATGGATGGAAAAAGCTATGAAGAAGTGGCCAGGCAGTTGAAGCTATCCACTTCTACTATCAGCGATCATATTGTAAAGGGTACTCTTTTTATCCGGAAATATTGTTATTCCCATTATGAGATGGTGGTAATAATATGCCTGGTTATTTTATTTACCGGCGTATGATCTTCCCCATTTCCATGGATTAATTCTATTTTTCTAAATAAGGTATATACATTTAAGTCGCATAAGTTCACTTTGTTAGTGTTTTTGGATAAGGTTCAGAATCTATGTGTATTTAAGGATGTTATCACCCTCTGTTAAGAGTCCATGGATTCATTAATTAAAATAATTATACTCGCTCTAATTTAACCCTGAATGCTTTCATGATAGCTAAAGGGCATCTCTCAAAACCTTATTTTTAGTCTTATTTAGCCACGAATAGCACGGACCTGCCAGCCGGCAGGCTGGTTTCTGCGAATCTATAGGTGGTTTTTCGAGATGCCCTAAACGTATATACCTATTGCTAATTTTTTTTCTCCGGAGCAGAGGAAAAGTTTCTTTGAAGCGTAATAACTATAAAAGACACATTTTGAAAAATACCAATCTGCAAGAAATATTTGCCCGGTATCTATCCGGAGAAGCATCTCCAAAGGAAGTAAGGTTTCTGTTACAGCAATTTGGTAAAAAAGAAAATGAAACGGAGCTAAAGGCCGCCATACGCAGGCAATTAGAAGCAGGCCATGAGATGCCGGAACCTATAGAAAAAAGCTGGGAATCGGTTTTACAAGATACTTATCAGGCAATAAAAGTACAGATAAGTCATAAAAACCAAATAGAAGATGATGTTAAAACCCTGCATCAAATTCATATCCGAAGATGGTGGAGATACAGTATAGCAGCGGCAATGGCTGTGCTCGTGGCCTCATCAGTTTTTATCTTTTTTAATCATAAAAAAGGATCATCCGTGCAAACACGAACAGAGATAGTACAGCGACGTGATATTGCCCCCGGCGGGAATAAAGCAATCCTGACTTTATCGAATGGAACCAGCATTGGGCTTGATTCTACGAAAAACGGCGTAATTTTTCTGCAAGGTAATACGAAGGTCGTTAAACAGAATAATGGATTGCTTTCTTTCAATAACGTGGGGTCGGGAAAAGCAACGCGGACTCTTTATAATACTATTACCACCCCTCGCGGAGGGCAATATGAAGTGGTATTATCTGATGGTACCAAAGTGTGGTTAAATGCTGCATCCTCTATACGTTTTCCTAACGAGTTTACAGGAAATGTGAGGGAAGTGCGTGTTACCGGTGAAGCATATTTTGAAGTAACCGATAATACCCAAATGCCATTTAAAGTGCTGGTAAATGACATGACGGTGCAAGTGTTAGGCACACACTTTAACGTAATGGCATACAAGGATGAACCTGTTGCAAAAATAACGCTGCTGAATGGCGCCGTAAAAGTAACAGATGGAGATAAGAATGTTTTACTAAACCCCGGAGAACAGGCGCAGGTAAACCTAAAAGGCCAACTGACTAAAGTAGAAAACGTCGATCTGCAAGGTACCATAGCGTGGAAGAATAATCAGTTTTGGTTTAATGGCGATGATATTCAAACCGTGATGCGCGAACTCTCCAGATGGTATAATGTGAATGTTATTATTAAAGGGGAAATTCCTCAACATTTTGGTGGAGATATTTCACGAAATATTTACGTGTCCAAGGTTTTTGAAGCATTACAAGCGACCAGCCATTTACAATATAAAATTCAGGATAGCACTATTATTGTTTCACCTTAAAATTCTTATAAATGAGTCCTTAATTACATCACTAAAAAAGCCGGTAGCCCTATTTAGGAGATAGGGCTGAAAAGATGCCGGCTAAGTTAGCAAAAGCCATAGTTGCTTAAAAATATAGCTTCATTACTTTACTCAAATCAAAGATATGAATTCAGATGCTCTTAACAAAAAAGGGAGAGAAAGATATTTTCATGCCCTTCGTAAAATAGCGGTAATTATGCGACTTACAGCCTTCATATTATTTTCTGCATACTTACAGGTTAGCGCAACTGCTTACGCTCAAAAAGTAACCTTGAATGAAAACAATGTATCTCTAAAAAAAGTGTTTAATGATATCAAACGGCAAACAGGTTATAGCTTTATTTATGCCAAAGAGGATATTAGCAAGGCTTCCCCGGTAACGATTAATGTAAAGGATGCCAATCTAAAGGATGTCCTTAATAAGTGCTTCGCTGAACAACCACTTACCTTTCTAATTGAAAATGATATTATAATTGTGAAGCCAAAGCCGTCTTCTCCCGTTGTTCAGGCACTTCCTGATAAAGAAATAAAAGGGACTGTGACAGATTCTGCCACCAATAAACCGTTGACAGGAGTAACTATTAAGGTAAAAGGTGAAACGATAGGAACAGTTACAGATGCCAATGGGCAGTTTATTCTGGAAGTACCGGAAGGATCGGTATTGGAAGTAAGTTATCTGGGATATACTACAAAAACGGTTTTAACGGACGGTAAATCGTCTTTTAATATTTCATTGTCTTCAACCGCTACCGGATTGAATCAATTGGTCGTGGTGGCTTATGGAACTCAGAAACAAGCGAATGTGACAGGTGCGGTCACCACAGTGGCGCCCGAAGAACTTACCAGGAGCTCCGAGCCGGATTTGAATAATCAGCTTACCGGACGTGCACCAGGCGTACGGGTTGAGCAGTATTCAAGCCAACCTGGGATCTATGCCAGCCAGATTGATATTCGGGGATTCAGCACAGAATCAAATAGCGGCAATGCACCGGGTACGGAAACCAGCCTTCCTCTGATCGTAATAGACGGTGTTCCCAGGGACCTTTCCACTTTCCAGATGCTGGATCCCAACGATATAGCCAGCCTTACCATACTCAAGGATGCTACATCCTCTATCTATGGAGTGGAAGCAGCCAACGGGGTCATTCTGGTTACCACCAAAAAAGGATCCGTGCAGCCTGTGACAGTGAATTATACCTTCCAGGGCGGCGGCCAGTTTATTACCCGTTACCCTAAGCTGAGCAATGCATATCAGTATGCTACGCTGTATGACGAGCAGCAGTTTAATAACGCCCTCAGCTCAAATAGCCAGCCACCGGTGCCCATGTTTTCCCAGCAGCAAATCGCGGAATATAAATCGGGCCAGTTGCCGAGCTATGACTGGTTAAGGGCAGTTATGAATACTCACTCTTCACAACAACAGCAGAACCTGAACATCAGTGGTGGAACGGAAAAGATCCGGTTCTTTCTTTCCGGGGGCTATTTTAACCAGGGTGGCTTGCTTACCTCTCACATGGAGGTGGGAAAGAAATATAACCTGAGAGGCGATGTAACGGCAGAAATTGCTAAGGGTATGACCATTGATGCCAATCTGGGGTTGATCAATAATATTTCCAACCAGCCCAGTACAGCTACTTGGGCGCTGCTCAAGGATGACTGGCGGTTTGCTCCCGTTTACCCGTTTTATGCCAATAACAATCCTAAATATTTAAACCAGGTACCCAATGATCAGAATCCTAACCCGCTGGGCCTGATCAACCAAGACCTGGCAGGGTACAATAATATGAACACCAACGACTTTATGTCAACCTTTACACTCAAGTATAAAGTACCCTATATTGAAGGGCTGACAGCTAACGCGCTGTTTGCTTATGATAAAAATAATACGCATAATAAGCATTTCACCAAAGTCTATACGGAATATACTTATGATTCGGCGACCAATGCATATACCGGTGTGGGAGGGTTTAACGGCGGCGTTTCCAACATGAACGAAAGCTTCAATGAATCTATCCGGAACGACCTGCAGTTTTCACTTAATTATGATAAATTATTTGGCAACCATCACATAACCCTGCTGGGATTGTACGAGCAGATATACAATCAGGGTAATGGTATCAACGGATCCGGCAACTACGTGATTGATGCGCTCGATCAGCTTTTTGCGATCAATCCTGCAACGGCGTTAGTCAGTTCCAATTACGGTTCTTCCTCAAGCCGCAGCTATGCAGGCAGGGTAAATTACGATTATGCCGGCAAATATTTATTGGAAGCCGGGTTCCGGTATGAAGGGTCGTCTTATTTTCCGGCTAACAGCCGGTGGGGCTTTTTCCCTTACGTGTCTGGCGGCTGGAGGATATCGGAAGAGCCTTTTATCAAGGATCATCTGAAGTTTATTGATAATCTCAAGATCAGGGGGTCTTATGGTAAAGAAGGAGATGATGCGGCTGCTGCTGCTTCGTTCCCTGCCTTCCTGACGGGCTACACCTATCCCGGTGGTAATTCCGTATTCGGGGCTGGAGGCTCATACGCGGGCTCTGTGTTTGGAAGCAGCGGCACTTTTACTAAGGATCTGGGCTTCAAGAATTCAGTTAATCCTAATATCACCTGGTACACCTCTCTCATGAGTGATATTGGTTTGGATTTCTCCCTTTGGAATGGAAAATTAACCTTCACAGGAGATGTATTCAGAAGAGACAGAAGTGGATTACTGGCGACACCTGTCATCGCCATTCCGGGTACTTACGGACTTAGTCTGCCCCCACAGAATATAAACTCTGACCGTACGGAAGGGTTCGAAATTACGTTGGGTACCTCAGGTAAGATCGGACAGTTGTCTTACAGTATCAGCCCCAATATAAGCTTTGCCCGAACGATGTGGCTCCATTATGAACAGAGTGCCCCGCTCAATTCGCTCAGCAACTGGCATGGACAGCTCTCGCATCAGTGGAACGACATATTGTGGGGATATAAGGTGACCGGGCAGTTCCAGAACTACCAGCAGATATATGCTGCACCCATCCAGGATGGCGCGGGTAACAGAACCCTTCTGCCGGGGGATTTGGAGTTCAAAGACGTGAATCACGATGGACAAATCACCAGCGCCGATATGGTACCGATTGCTACCGGCAACGCCATACCGCTCATTTATTTTGCCACCAATATCGGTTTGAACTGGAAGGGATTAAGTCTTTATGTGTTGGTACAAGGCGCCACGATGTATTATCAGAATTACCAGGACCAGACCTCCAGGCCATTTACTTTCATTGATTCAAATCCTCCAGCTTTTTATTTCAACAGGTGGCACCAGGCGAATATGTTCGATCCCAACAGCCCCTGGATACCGGGAAAATATCCCTCGACCGGTCAGCGCCAGCAATACAATTACTATCCCAATACGTTTTTCACCTACAATGCCACTTATGTACGCCTGAAGAGCGTGGAGCTAAGCTACACTTTCAGGAAGGTTTCTTTCTGGGACGTGAAATTCAAAGCAATACGTGTATTTGCTAATGGATATGATTTGCTTACGTTCACCGGGAAGGGATTGGATTTTGTAGATCCCGAATATTCGGCTGCTCAGTTGTATAGCTACAATTATCCTATTATGATGACCGTCAATCTCGGCGCCCAGATTACTTTTTAAAACCAATTAGCACTTTAAAATGATTGAGATGAAAAAACTAATGATAATATTGACGGTCACTATAGTTGCAGGGCTTTGCTCATGCAGGAAAGATCTTCTGAATGTGCAGCCGACCAACTTGCTGACAGCCAACCAGGTGTTTTCCACACCTGCTGCCATAACGGCTTATTTTGCATCGCTGTATGCGAGCTTGCCGGTAGAAGACTTTAATTTCGCCCCGGCTAACGGATCCGCTAATTCCTTTGAAACATTTCCTGCACACGGAAGCGGATACCTGGCCAACTGGACCGAAGAATCCAGCAACAGTATGGGTGGTACCAGTCCTAACCTGGGCGCCAATACCTACGATAATATTTACGCGGGTATCAGGAATGTGAATTCCTTTCTCCAGCAGATCGTCACGGTTCAGGGGCTTGATTCCACCACAAAGCTCCAATATATTGCAGAAGCTAAGTTCATCAGGGCGTATGATTATTTTGCGCTGGTGAAGTTCTATGGCGGTGTACCGTTGTTGACCGTGCCGCAGACCAAACCAACCCCGCTGCCGAGAAATACAGAAGTACAGGTGTGGAATCAGATCAAATCAGACTTAGATTCTGCTATTGAATTCCTTCCTCCTACGAGCGATTACGGGCGGGCAAATAAATATGTTGCTTATACACTGGAAGCGAGGGCCATGTTGTATGCAGCATCCATCGGGTATTTCGGCGATCCGTCTGTGCTGCAGTCCACCAACGGCACGAACGGTGTGGACATGTCCAGCGCAAAAAGCTATATGCAGGCTGCCTACAATGCTGCAGATTCTGTTATTACTTCGGGGATGTACAGCTTGTTCATGCAATACCCGCAGGATCTGGTGAAGAATTTTGAATACCTCTTTTATCAGTGCGGGCCGGGACAGACCAATCCGGAGGCGATCTTTTGCAGGGGATTCAATTATAACGCAACGAACAGCACCCATTCGCAGGATCTGATGGTGCTGCCTTATGCCATTGAATCACCGGCCGGCTACGGCAACAGGTTACA
>SCQV01000067.1 GCA_004299085.1 Chitinophagaceae bacterium
GACCAGGGTGTGGCAATGATCTGAATATCCGGATTGATCTGTAATATTTCCTGTAAAAGCGGTACCAGGCTGTACGTATCCGCCCCCAGGCTAAAATATTGAAGGGTAGTATCTGTTTGTCCTGCCGGAATATCATCATAAGAAAAAACATTTTGGCTTAGATCTGAAGCGCCCATGCTTAAACGCAAATAGCTGATACCAATGCCTGTACTGTCGGTAGAAAACAGTTCCTGCAATAAAGCCTGACGTTGATTTGCCGGCAAACGATACAGGAGATAAGCGCTACCGCCGGTTAGACAAAAGCCGAAGCCATCAATAGATTGATAATGCTGTGTGGTATCTACCACAATAGTGGGATTACCGTTACTGTTAGCCGAAAACAGGAGGCTCACATTTTGCCTTTGAAATAAGGCACTTTTATCTGGATTCGTGAGCCAGAACTGTACATCCGTTACCACTTGCTGTGGCGGAGGATTGTTAACGGTACTATCTTTTGGCGGTTGAGTAGGCAGCTGTACAGGGCTTTTGGGCTTGCTGCAGCTCGTACCGAATAGGGCTAATAGTAAGGTGATACAAAATATTGGTTTCATGAAAATATTTTTTACTTTTTTTAATATCGAACAAGGGATACTGAATATTGATCTTAGAAATAATTACATTTCTTCATTCTTTATTCGTTGATCGGTGTTCATCATTCATTTGGTTTATTTAAAATGCTATTTATTTTTGTACTCTTAAATCTACCGCATTACTTGGTGATCCGTCATACGTAGGCTGACCTTGATTTGTACTATGAGCCATAGTGCTGTTAGTTCCATTAATGGTAACAGGTACATTGGTGGAGGCGCCGAAAATATTACATCCTGTAGCCCCGGTCCAGGTTTGATAGTTGATGACAGTAGTTGTTTGTGCATAGACTAATTGATTAAGGATTAATAATCCTGGTAATAAGCAGGCGAGTTTAAATTTAGAGGGTAACTTTCTCATAGTGTTATATTTTATTGTTTTTTAAGATATACCTGAAATCCTGCATTTATGACAAAAGAGTTAGTGGTAAGCTTTTCATCCAACGAAGAAGAAAAACCGGTGGTGATTTCTATGGCAGCGCTGGAATTGAAAAAGGCTGTAGATCCTATGAAAAAAGAATAGTTATTCACAATGGAGTTTCCGGGTTCACCAATTGTATATTGATAGGAGCTTCCGGCAAAGAGATTCACTATATGATCTGCCGGTAAAAGATAATATCGTACAAAAGGTCCTAGAGCATAAGAATGCCCATTTGAATGCTGGATGTCATTAAATTTATATACCTGCAGCGAGTACCCGGGGTTTATGCCAAGTACAAGTTTTTCCACTACAAAATATCCTATGGCGGGCGTTATTAAAATGGATGTTCCACTCGCTGGGCCAAGTGGAGAACGGGTATTGAATGTTGTAAGCGCTGCATTCCCGCCAATCATCCATGTTCCTTTTGCAAGCTGTCCCTGAGCATAATTTGCTAAAAGAATACTTGCCAATAGTATGATGATAATTTTTCTCATGTAACAAAGCATTTGTTATCAATACTTATTCATCCTTATTTCTTTAAATAGATTTGAAGTCCTATGTTCACCTTAAAAGAGGTGGTTATCGCATTTCCTTTCGGTTTGAAGTAATCAAGCCCTGCCAGCAATTCGGCTGCCACACTGGAATTAAAGAAGAAAGTTGGCCCCGCAAAAACTGAATATGTATTTGCAGGATTGGCATAAGTGTGGAAAAAATGTTCATAAGCAGCTCCTCCGAATATATTGATGATATTTTCAGCCGGTAAAAAATAATATCTGAGAAAAGGGCCAGTATTAAGAGAGAATTGTGTTTCCATGTGGGGTGTTCCATTGCGAAAATGATTAAAGTTGAGATCTGCTTTCAACCCCATGGTTAGTTTATCTATTAAAAAATAACCCACCCCGGGTGAAATAAGCCCTCTAAATCCATGAGTTGGTGCTATTTCATCATATTCATAGCGGGTATAATCTAATGAAAAGCTGGCATCTCCCCCAACCATCCAATTGCCCTTGGTAATCTGAGCATCACTGCTACTATAAAGAGCTGACAACACTAAAAACAAAATAATAATTTTTTTCATGGTTTTTTCCTGTAGATTTAAGTTCCTGCTTATTTATGTCAAGCATCAAGATTCAGATTAATCTTCCCATAAATTACGCAGGGTTCGGCGTGAGTTCAATCACGATACATGCAGATTTAATCTGAAGGATCAGCGAAAATCGGCGAGATCAGCAGGGGTCGCCATACGACAATTTATATATGACATAGCAATAGAGGGGATGACAATAACTTCATCATTCATTATTCATCATTCTTTGTTCATTATTCGTTATTCCTCAATCATAAATTTTTTTGATCTAAGAATGACGATTGAAGATTTTTGATTTTAGAAGTATCCCACTTCATTATTCATCATTCCTTGTTCGTTATTCATTATTCATCATTCCTCAATCATAGATTTTTTGATTTAAGAATAACGATTAACGATTTTTGATTTTAGAAGTACCCTACTTCATCATTCATCATTCCTTGTTCATTATTCTTTATTCCTCAATCCTTCTGAAAAACCCGCACATAATCCACAAACATCCTCTGGGGAAATTGGGTCGTATTATCCGGCGGCCCGGGCCAGTTACCGCCTACCGCCACATTAAATATAAAAAAGAACGGGCTGTCAAATGGATAGGTCCCATTGGTCAGATCAGCGCGTGCGGCTTTCACATAAGGAATATCATCTACTAATATCTGTAATGAATCCTGACCCCATAACAGGCTGAACACATGAAAATGTTGCGAAAAATCTCCTGAAATTAAGGAGTAAGTATTGTTGAAAGTCCCTTCACTACCATCTGTTTTTTTCCAATGGAAAGAACCCACCACTTGTTGTGAATTTTTGCCTATCAACTCCATAATATCCGTTTCTCCACATTGCGGCCAGCCGACAGATGATATGTTACTGCCCAGCATCCATAACGCTGGCCACATACCGGTTTGTACAGGCAGTTTGGCGCGGATGTCAATACGTCCGTAGGTGAACTGTTGTTTTCCCTGAGTGGTAATCCGTGCAGAAGTATAATTACTTCCGCTATAGCTTTCTTTACGTGCTTCTATAATCAGATTACCACCGGAAAGGAAAACATTTTGTGGTCTTGAAGTATAATATTCCAGTTCATTATTTCCCCAGCCATTTCCACCGGTACCTGTTTCATAGTTCCAATTTGTAGTGTCTAAAGTTTTTTCGTTAAATTCATCATGCCAAACAAGATGATAGCCGGGATAAGACGATGGAGATACAAAATCACTTCCTCCGTCTTTTATCCTGCTCATTCCATTTCGTATTTTATTATTACAGGACATAATTAAACAAGAAAGTCCAGCAAAGCAAACGAATGATGAAAGAGCTAACACATGATACTTTTTCATAAAAATTATTTATCCATTTTTAAAACCTGTTAGCCACGTAAGTAGACGGGCAGGCAGAATCTACAAATTCTCAAAAAATATATAATGCAAGCTTCGTTCAGATTAATAACCCGCATTTTGAGTTAATAGCGGATTCAGATCCAATTGAGTCTGAGGAATCGGGTAAACGAGCATATAAGGCTGTACATTATAATTCAGGTTGTTTCCATTACCATCTTTTCCCGCATTCATGACAGAAACCGCATTCCCTGTTCTCAATAAGTCGAACCACCTTTGCCCTTCAAAAGCCAGTTCTAATCTTCTTTCATTAAGAATGGCTTCTGCCATGGCATCCTTTGTATTGGCAGTGGTGGGAGGAAGTTTTACTCTTGCCCTCACGTCATCCACTAATTTAGCTGCATTATTAATATCCCCCAATTCATTATATGCTTTTGCTCTTAATAGCAGAATATCAGCCAAGCGGATTTGATAAAAATCATTAGTGCCATTATTGGGATCATTGTATTTTGAAACGATAGGATAATTGTTTACATCTTTCCAATAAGGATCTGCCCAACCATAATTTACAAAACTAATGGAAGCATTCATTCTTACTATATCATGCTCAGCTTCAAAATCATTAACTAAATCGTTGGTGGGTGTTTCAAATTTTTTCCATCCTGCCCCGATAAACTGTGATGGGATCCAATTACCAACCACACTATAACCAACATAATTGAATTCCCATATCGCTTCACTATTATTCTTATGCTGATTATCCCATAGATAATTATAATTAGACACCAAGGCATAATCCGGAATTACCTGATCACAATAATAGGCAACAGAATCCCAATTTTGAGGAGACATTGTAGCATACACTTTTGCCAGAATAGAATTCACTGCCCCTTTTGTAACAATCATTTTATTGGGAGGAACATTATCATTCTGAACGTTTTGCTTTGCAAACCATAAATCGTTAAGAATCGCCTGATAAACTGAATCAACAGATGATTGAGGAACTAATGTGGACTTAATGAGAGATTCGGAATTTGTCTGATTTACAGGCTTAAGCATGATTGGGACACGGCCATAAAGTCTTACGAGATCAAAATAGGTAAATGCGCGCATAAACCGTGCTTCCCCTAATATTTGGTTTTTACGGGTTTGAGATAAAGCCGGATCAGTACAATTCTCAACTTGCGCAATAGCAATATTCAATACACCAATAATACCGTAGGCATCACTCCAATCCCTGGCAATATTACCATTTAAAGCATTGTCTGTAAATAAGTCAATCGAGATATTATCGGGATTGTCTCCTCCTGCATAGCAGTTGTCAGAACGAACATCCCCATTAGTAATCCTATCTAACACATTAAACTCTAATCCATAAGCATAACCGGATTCTGCATCGTAGCAGCCTGCGATCAAATTTTCAGCATCTGCTGCCGTAATGGAAGTAGTATCTGTTTTTGTTACCACTTGTGTAACCGGCATTTTGTCCAATAGTTTACTGCAACTGCTGATAGCAAATATTGCAATGGCTGCTATGGCAAGAAGGATACATTTTATTTTATTTTTCATCTCAAAATATTTTAATTCATTAAAAAAATATTAAATGAACGGGATTATTTCAGGTCTAAATTCAATCCGAAAATGAACATTTTAGCTTGCGGATAAGCTCCATTGTCAAGTCCTAGAGAAATATTCCTGTCATCATTGGAGTTTCCCGGATTACCATAAGAGTTGACTTCGGGATCAAAACCCTGATATTTGGTAATGGTGATCAGATTATCTCCTGAAATATAAACCATAGCTGAACGAAACCCTATTTTGGACAAAACCTTGGGATCTATGGTGTAAGATAAAGTAATTGTTTTAAAACGTAAGTAAGACCCATTTTCCAAAAATCGAGTGGAAATTAATGAATTGTTTGTACTGCCATTGGTACTTACCCCAGGCATATTGGTAATATCACCTGGTTTTCTCCACCTGTTTACCACCGATTCACTCTGATTTGCTGAGTTAACCATGGCTTCTGCTTCAAGCAGCCCCGCGTTGAATATTTTATTCCCTTGAGAACCCTGGAGAAATACTGTCAGATTAAAATGCTTATATGTTAGATCATTTGATAAGCCGTACACAAATTTTGGCTGTGCATTTCCCATAAGTACGCGGTCAGATGGACTGGGATTATCGGTTTTAGTTTTATCTTTTGTCAAATATAATTGATGGCCCGTTTGCGGATCAACACCATCGGCAACATATCCATAAAATTCACCTAAACCATATCCCTGAACTAAGGCAATACTATTGCCACGCGCATAAACCCCACCATAAGCATTCATGAATTTTATGCCTTCCCCAATACTAAGGAGTTTATTCTGGTTAAAGGAAATATTAAGGCTTGTGTTCCATTGCAAATCAGGGTTCGTGATATTTTTGCTGGAGATTAAAAACTCTTCACCTATGTTCTGCATGGAGGCTGCATTCACAGGTGCAGTTGAAAACCCTGCCTGTGATGGTAATGGGATATTTATTAAAACATTTTTTGTTTTCTTGACATAATAATCACCTGAAAATGACAGTCTGCCATTGAGCAATACTGCATCCACCCCTACATCTGATTGCGTACTGGTCTCCCATGTCAGGCTTTTAGGAGCAATGGTAGCTGCCGTTACCGCACCTGTAATAGGATCAACATTTGACAGGGGGAGATAACTATAGCTCCCTATGCCTTCCTGGTTACCATTTTGTCCCCAACTGATCCTGATTTTCAAATCTGATATAGGAGCTATATTTTGCATAAACCTTTCCTGAGAGATTCTCCAACCTGCAGAAAAAGAAGGAAAAGTAGCCGATCTGTTTCCAAGTGCGAATTTGGAAGACTGATCGTTACGGATATTTGCCTGAAACAGATATTTATCTTCATAATTATAGGTAATTCTTCCAATATAGGAAATTAATGCCCACTCATCTATACTTGAAGTCCCCGGAGCCTTAATAGAATCTCTCAAATAACTTTCATCCCATGGTAAATGTCGGTAAATAGGATTTAAAAATGAACCTGAAATAGTTGTTGCTATGGTATGGGAATTTTGAGCAGTCCAACCGGCGAGAGCAGTGAAATGACTCTTTCCCCAGTCTGCTGAATAATTCAGTGTCTGTTCACTCAGCCAAGTTAAATTATTGGTTACAGTGCGAGATTGCTGACCACCCGTTTGTCTGCCATAGTTAGTCAGGAAAGGATCTAAAAAATAAGTATCAGTGTAATCGCCATAATCTATCCCGAAACGGGAATTAAAATGTAATCCTTTCCATAACTTAACATCAGCATTCAAGTCGGAGATTAACCGGTTAGTCAAATTCTTATTATACCTTCCAATAATAGCCTGCAAAGGATTCTCCCAACCAGTAAGCGGATTCATGCCAATAGTGCCATCAGGATTGAACTGGGGAACAGTGGGCGGCGTTTCCAACGCAGAAAGCACTACACCTCCCCTTGCTACGCTCGCATTATCAGTGACATCATTGTCATGAGACTGTGTCAGTGTAGTGTTGGTGGAAAGCGTAAGCCACCGGGTAGCTTCAGTAGTAAGATTTAATCTTCCGCTTAATCTATTGTAAGAAGCAGGTTTAATCATCCCCACCTGATCCATATAATTGAAAGATATATAGTGTTGTGTTTTTTCGCTGCCGCCTGAGAATGATAGCTGATAATTTTGTTGATTACCTGTCCTGAACACCTGATCAGGCCAATTGATGTTGTTAGCCTGAACCATGGAATCAGTTACTACTACTGATCCTTTTTGTTCATTAGCATAATCCTGGTATTGCTTGGCATTCAATACCGGCAACATTTTTGTTGGAGAGGTAGAACCATAGTAAGCGCTGAAGTTTATATGAGACTGACCGGCCTTGCCTTTTTTCGTGGTAATAACTACTACTCCGTTGGCTGCACGCGTACCATAAATAGCCGTAGAAGCCGCATCTTTTAAAACGCTGATGGATTGGATATCATCCGGATTAATAGTGGACACATCCGTCATGGGGATTCCGTCAACCACATAAAGCGGAGCATTGCCTGCACTGATGGATGAAGATCCTCTGACACGAATTGTCAGTCCCGCACCTGGCTTGCCCGAATTGGAAGTAACCGCTACCCCCGCTGCCTGTCCTTGTAAGGCTTCCCCCAAGTTTACAATGGGACGATTGGCGATCTCTTTCGCAGTGACGACCGATATTGCTCCCGTCAAATCTTTTTTCTGCTGGCTCCCATAACCTATAACCACCACTTCATTCAGGGAAGCATTTAAGGAAGATAAGACAATTTTTAATACCTCTTGGCCATCTACTGACACTTCTTTTGTCTGATAACCGATATAAGAAATTACCAATACCGCATTATCCGGCACTTCAATAGAAAATTTACCATTAGCATCAGTAACAGTTCCAACAGTAGTCCCCTTAACCTGAATAGTAACTCCTACGAGTGGCGATCCACTTGAATCAACAACGGAGCCATTTATTTGAACAGAAGTAATCTGTTTATCTTTAGCAGCGATTACAATAAGCCTTTTCCCGATAATCTGGTAAGTAAGTGGTGTGCCGGTTAAAATATGATTCATAATATCCGGAACCGAGGCATCTTCCGCATGAATATTCACCGTCATCCCCGGCGACAATAATGCATCATTATACAGAAATCGGTAATCGCTCTTTTTTTCGATGACCTTAAGCGCCTTGGCAATCTCCACGTGATCCATATTAAGCGTCACGGTATTATTCTGCGAGAAAGCTTTCGCGGACACCTGCATACAACCCACAAATATCAGCAGCGTACTTATTTTCATAAACAGCAGGAATTTTTTAACCTTTTGCAGGTGAAATAATTCATTCACCCTTTTAATTTTTTTCATACCTTTATTCCGGTTTAATTGTTAATAAATGGAAAACACACTTTCGTCATAAAGGAATCTCATCTGTGATGTCCAAGTCAGAAGATGTTTTCCTAAAAAGAAAGTCAATCCTTTTTCAGATTAAACTGCAAGGGAAATGCCGCTTTACTTTTCTGATAAATTGTTTAACGCACAATGATGAAAAGTTTAGTTTGCATTTCCTTATTTTTTTGTTGTTAAGTGACCATAGGCATTTATTTCAGTGTGGTTTATGTTTTATTGTCAGGGATTTGATATAGTTACTTCATTTTTTGCAATAGCATAATGGAAGGGCGCGGTGATTTGTAAAGCCTTCAACGCTTGGTCCAACGTTTCATCCACGAAGATGCCGGTAAAATGATATTGCTTAACCTTATTGCCGACAAAGTTGATCTTTATATTATACCAGCGTTCCATCTGTACGGCTAACTGGGGGAAAGATTCTCCGATGAACGCTAATTTATTTTGTACCCATGCTGTTTCCACCACCGTGCTGTCTTCCGGAAGAATCGTTAAAGGAGATACTTCATACTCATTTTTAATTTCGGGTTTGGCAGCTTTTAATTGTTGTGTTTCTGCTTTTCCGTCGTTATAAACGGTCAGCTTTTCATCAGGCTTGAGCAGCACTTTCCTGCCAGGATCATTCGTAAAGGTGACTTCAATGGAACCTTTGATAAGGGTAGTTTCCAATGTTTTATCACCCGGATAATTTTTAACATCAAATGAAGTTCCCAGCACTTCCACGTTGATTTTTCCTGCGTGAATAATAAAAGGATGCTCCTGGTCGTGCGTTACGTTAAAGAAGCCCTCTCCGGTCAGTGTAACTTCCCGGTCGGATTCTCCAAAGCTTTTATTATTGTAAAACAAGTTACTGCCTGAATTGAGCCAGACGGTGGTGCCATCCGGAAGCGTTACCCTCGATTTACTCCCGTATCTGGTAGATATTTCACTGATAGCGTTTTTACCGGAATGAGCTATATGAAATCCGGATTCTACTATATTATTTTTTATTAAATAAAAACTAATACTGCACAATAGAAGTAACGCTCCGCCGATCCATACCATGGGTTTCCAGCGAGTTCTTCTTTGCAATACAGGTTCTTCGGGAACTTCTGCAACACCTTCGGGAGAAGTTACATCCTGCAGAATATTATCAGAGATATGCCCTCTCACGTGTTGCCAGCTTGCAGGGGCTTCTGTATCTGTATTTTTACTTTCTCCTGCATCCCACCATTTGGAAAGCATCTCATACGCATATTGCCAGGAAGGCTGCTTGCGGAGAAGATCATGCAATTCATCTCTTTCCGTTGGAGTAGCTTCGCCGGAAAGCTTTTTAGTGATTAACGTCCATATATGAAATTCGTCTTCCAAATAAGCAGTATTTTGGCCCTATATAATTAAAGACAGCAAAAAAGGAGGATATCCGTAAGATGTCTAAAAATAAATCCACTATGAAATGTGATTCTTGGTCATTTTGGACCTTCGATATTGAATATTTCCTTAAAAACACTCAATGTTCAACAAAGTCACCGTTGAGTATTGAATACTGTATATTTCCTTAAAAACGATCAATATTCAACGAACAGCACTCAATGTTCAATAAAGTCTCTTGCTGCGGTTGTGCGTCCCCGCCAACCGCTTAACTAAACGGCATTGATTGAGCATTGAATATTGAAAATTTTCTTAAAAATACTCAATGTTCAACGAACAACGCTCAATGTTCAACAAAGTCTCTTGCTACGGTGGTGCGTCCCCGCCAACCGCTTGACTAAACGACATTGATTGAGCACTGAATATTGAAAGTTTTCTTAAAAATACTTTAGACTTCCAGGAGCGGATTCAGAATTATCCCAAATTTTGCAGTAGCAAAATTTCTGCGAAGCAGCGACGAAAAAATAGCTTTTTTGCTATTTTTTCGTCAGGCCTGACGACTCTGACGAGTATCAGACTCCGTAAGAGGTTAACCGCCGGCGTTTGAGTCGGTGTGGCGACATTCGTCGTCGCTCACCCGACAAGTTATGCTTCGTCGGCCCAGACGCTTCGGTCTGAGTCAGACAAACTTCGTTTCGTCTGACCCTTCAGGCAGATTTTGCAG
>SCQV01000068.1 GCA_004299085.1 Chitinophagaceae bacterium
CAATCCGTTTTGATTAGTCACCATTACCAGTTCAAAATCTAACTTAGCAATAGCCGCCATTCCCTGAAATACTTTGGGATAATATTCCAGTTTTTCCAGTGAATCAATCTGATGATCCATCGGTTCATGAATTAAAGTACCATCACGGTCAATGAATAAAATGCGTTTTGCCATCTATTTAATCATATTTTTTTGAACAAGCCTAACTATATCAGACAAGATTTTCTCAAAAACTTTGCCAGGGACATTTCCTATTTTTCCAAAAACCCAACTTACGGGAATTGTAGCCAGATAGTTCATCCTTATTACTGAAGACTTATTCAAACCGGAACTTTCAAAAAAATAGTCATTCTCATTTATCAGGAAACTTAATCCTTTAATATGCTGATGAATCTGCGATGATATACCACAGACAAATAAATCATTATAAGGAGGTAAAATACTAATTATGAGAACAGGCCTCAACTTAAAAGAATAATCTGCGACAGGCATCTCGGATAAAACAATATCACCTCTATCCATGCGGATTATATTTTGGGTTAACCTCTTTCACCATATCTACCGTATATTCCGGTTCATCTGGACCATAAGCACGAGATAATCCTTCCATAGAGAGTTTTATCCAGTCTTTTCTTTCCTGTTCATCTTCTTCAATCAGCAATACAACACGCACTTGCTTATTATGAACTGGTAAAAGTTCATCTACAATCAGTTTTCCCTGCTCATCAATTTTTCCGATAACTTCTATCGCCTCCATATTGAATTGTTTTCTTCAAAGTTACAAATTATTCTCCGATTGCTTTATCGCTTTCATCAGCACCTCATTTTCTTCAGGTGTTCCTACTGTAATGCGAAGACACCCTTCACAAAGGATCACGCGACTCCGGTCCCTGACTATAATTCCCTTATCCACCAATGCTTCATACATTTCTCTCGGCTTGTTTATCTTTACTAACAAGAAGTTGGCATCGCTTGGGTAAATATATTGTACCTGCGACAACTCCTGTAACCGTTTTCTCAATTTCTCCCTTTCTTCAACTAATTTCTTTGTCCAGGTATTCACTTGCTCAATATTTCCCAAAGCTTCCATCGCCAGTTCTTGTGATGCCTGGTTAATATTATATGGAGGTTTTATTTTATTTAAAATATCTATTACCGGAATACTGCTAAATATCATCCCCACTCGTAATGCCGCCAATCCCCATGCTTTTGAAAGCGTTTGCATCACTACCAGGTTAGGATATTCGGTTAATTCACGAATAAATGATTGTTGTTTGGAAAAATTAATGTAGGCTTCATCAATCACAACCAACCCGTCAAAATTATTCAGAATTATCTCAATATCTTTATGATATAATGAATTGCCAGTCGGGTTATTGGGAGAGCATAAAAAAATCAGCTTCGTTTGTTCATCCGTGGCTTCGGCAATGCCATCCAGGTTTAATTGAAAATCCTTAGTCAGACTTATTTTTCTGGATTCAATGTCATTAATATTGGCGCTTACTTCATACATTCCATAAGTTGGCGGACAAAGAATCACATTGTCTTTTCCCGGATTACAAAAAGCACGAAATAACAAGTCAATACATTCATCGCTGCCATTACCCAAGAAAATATGTTGTGGTGGAACGCCTTTTATTGAGGAAATCTTTTCTTTTAACTTTCTCTGATGTGGGTCCGGATAGCGGTTGTAATTTTTCGGTAACGGAGAGCCAAAGCTGTTTTCATTAGCATCTAAAAATATAGATGCTTCTCCACTAAATTCGTCTCGTGCAGACGAATAAGGCTTTAGTTTTTTTATATTAGATCTGATTAAGGCATCAATATTAAAAGCCATGTCATTGATTTTATACCGTTTAACATATTCTATTCTAAACTCTTCTGAAAATGAAACCCAATTATTTTATACCCCTGATTCATCCAGAATCTCTGTCCGGCAGCGTTAGTGATATAGCAATTCAATTCTGAGGCAATACAACCTTTGGATTTACCATATTCATATATCCAATTTATCAGCATTTGACCGATGCCGGAATTCCGGTATTCAGGCAGCATAACCACATCATCAGGTTCTATGAATTTCCCAACATAATACCTTGTAAAAATCCATAAGCCTGAGATACCAATTAATTTATCCTCGTCATAAGCGCCCACGCATTCATAGCCTTGCTGAATCATTTCCTCCAGCCGGTTTTTTAGCGTTCCTTCATCAATTTTATTATTCAGGATATGAAGAAACGGGATGATGGAATTAATTTCCTCTTTCTCGATTAGCTTAAATGAAATCATCACTTAAAATTTATTCATTTTTCAATCTGATTGAAATAGCTCTCTTATGTGCCTCTAATCCTTCTGCTGCTGCCATTGTCTCCACCGCCATTGCAATATGTTGTAATCCTTCCTGTGATAATTTTTGAAAAGTAATTTTCTTTATAAAACTATCCAGAGACACTCCGCTATATGCTTTTGCATGACCATTGGTAGGCAAAGTATGATTTGTTCCTGATGCATAATCACCGGCGCTTTCCGGAGAATAGTTTCCCAGGAAAACAGAACCTGCGTTTATAACTTTTTCCACAATCTTGTCATCATCCCTGCAAGAAATAATGAGATGCTCAGGAGCATACGCATTAATTAATTCAACCGCTTCATCCATACTTTTTACAAGTACAGATTTACTATTGGACAATGCCTGTTCTGCGATTTTTTTCCTCGGTAAATTATCTAATTGCTGCTTGATTTTTTTCTCCACATTTTCAATCACTCCTTTAGCGGTTGTCACCAACAATACCTGGCTGTCAACACCGTGTTCAGCTTGAGATAATAAGTCAGCAGCCACAAAATCAGGGAGACAGCTTTCATCTGCCAGCACAGCCACTTCTGACGGACCGGCAGGCATATCTATAGCTACACCCTCTTTATTCACCAGTTGCTTAGCGCACATCACATACTGGTTCCCGGGTCCAAATATTTTATTCACCTCAGGAACACTTTCAGTTCCGTAAGCCATGGCGGCAATTGCCTGAACTCCGCCAATCTTAAATATTTTTGAAATGCCCACCAGCTTCGCAGTATATATGATAGCAGGGTGAATATTGCTATATGAATCCGGTGGTGTACATAAAATAATGTCTTTACACCCTGCAATTTTCGCGGGGATTCCCAGCATAAGGATTGTCGAAAATAAAGGAGCTGTTCCGCCCGGTATATATAATCCGACTTTTTCCACCGGAACAGATTTTCGCCAGCATTTTACGCCGGGCATAGTTTCAATTATCTTTAGCTCTTCTCTTTGAGCAATATGAAACTTCGCGATGTTCTCTTTTGCCTGAAGAATAGCCGTCTTTAGCTTTTCATCCACTTTACCAGTCCCCTCATTTATTTCATTTTCCTGAACCAATAAATTACCAATGGCTGCTTTATCATACTGCAGTGTATATCTTCTCACCGCTTCATCGCCATTTTGTTTTATATCGGATAAAATAGTTTGCACTTTAGTCTCTAAAAAAGACGTATCCAGCAATGGTCGCTTTATCAGTTCGTCCCAGGTATTCCGGTCAGGATATTTATATATGTTCATAAGCTTTTAAAATAAATCTTTGGAATTATCCATTTAAAGCACGTTAATATAAAATTAAGTTTCAAATCCAGTGGCCTGCCTGCCGGCAAAAGCAGGGTTTGTATGTTTATAGAAATAATGACCGATGCAACGGCTGGTACGACCCCTCCGGGGTCGCATGCGAACTTTATATTTATTTCTATAAATATTTGATACCTCTGGCATCCATCTACGATCATTAAACGCCTAATTCTATAAATCTTTTTGATTTTAAATTAAAGATTGACGATTTTTGATCTTTTATCTCCTTTTTAGAGCAAAAATCGTTGATCTTCATTCTTACATTTATCCTTTGATTTATGATTAACGATTTATGATTTTAGAAGTATCAAGGCTTCGTCATTCATTTAAATAATCATCTTTTCTATCGGAACTACCAAAATCCCCTCTGCACCGTTTTCTTTCAGGCTTTCAATAATATCCCAGAAATCATTCTCATTCACTACGGAGTGTACGCTGCTCCAGCCTTGGTCTGCCAAAGGCAATACAGTCGGGCTTTTCATACCGGGTAATAATTTGCAAATAGCTTCTAAATTATTATTCGGGGCATTGAGTAAAATATATTTATTGTTCTTAGCTTTTTTTACAGCCTGAATGCGAAATAATAATTTCTGTAATAATTGCTCTAATTCCAGAGAAAGCTTTTGATTCGAAATCAATACCGCTTCAGATTTTAAAATGACTTCCACTTCTTTTAATCCATTCATAAACAAAGTAGAGCCACTGCTCACCAGATCGCATATAGCATTCGATAGACCAATCCCTGGCGCTATTTCTACCGAACCGCTGATTTCATGAATATCGGCAGCAATATTATTTTTCTTCAAAAAATCTTTGACAATGACCGGATAGCTGGTAGCAATTTTTAACCCACTCAGATCCTTCGACGATTGATAGCTGACTCCTTTACTTACTGCAACAGACAAACGACATTTACCAAATCCTAATTTCTCCACTTCATTGACTTGTCTTTGCTTTTCTAAAACCACATTTTCTCCCACTATGCCTATATCAGCCACCCCGTCTTCCACATATTGGGGAATATCATCATCGCGTAGAAAAAAAACTTCCAGCGGAAAATTACTGGCTTCGGTTTTCAGCTTATTGACTCCATTATTGATATCAATGCCACACTCTTTCAGCAGCTTCATGGAATCATCATGCAGCCGCCCCGATTTCTGAATCGCCATTCTTAGCTTTATCATCTTTCGTTATTTTTTGAATAAAAAAAGCCTACCATTTATGGTAAGCTTCTGATGAATCTCTTTATTTTAAAGTTGTACAAACTCATCCCAGCCTACCGGACAGGTAAGTATGATGATGACGTATGTGCAAACCGTTGTTCATAATAATGGTGCAAAGGTAGTTATAGAATTGAAATTTCAAAATACTTTTCTCAATATTAGAAAAAATTTAAAAAGTCGGGCACTCGCTATTTTTCTTAAATAAGCCCCGGACATCCAGCGCCACATAACCGCCGCCACTTTGCCTGTCATGAAACAGCCATCCGAAATCATGTACTCCCACCAACAGCGGACCTACCCTTAAAGCCGCACCCGCCATCAGGCTTCCATGAAAATTCATATATACCGGTGCATAAACACCGATTCTTTTTATTTCCCAACGTGGCGTCAGCATCACATAACTAACCGGATTTATTTTATAATCCACGCCGGGATTAAGAAATGCCATGCCAAGCACCAAACGGGTATTTAGAAAGATATTTGATCCCAAATATTTGTCCACATTAATTCTTAAAGCTGTCGGCAATGAAATGGAAAATGCGCCGCTCCACGGCTTAAGATTGGCTATAGTATTCAGTGAATCATTTAGCGCATTCAGCGTTTTAACGCTGTCAATTATTTCAAAAAGATGGCGAACTGATGGTTGTCCTTTTACACCGTTGATATTCATACTCTGGCCTCCCAAAGGATATTTCAAGCGCCCCCAATCCGTTAAAGACGCTTCTATTTTCCAGTCATAACCGGTGGGCTCATCACTGGAAAATCCCGGTATAATATTCTGCTTTCTGACAAGGTAGGATATACCAAAATCCAGTCCCGGTGAAATGGGGGATCCGTTCATTAAGGTACTAATATTTGCTCCGGTAGTGGAATTATTATTCAAATCTTCTATATTCTGAGAATAGCCAAATCTGCCTTCCGCATAAGTGAAAACTAAGTCATTAGTACCTTGCGATTTATTTATTCCCACACTTACACCATTTATGTCCACCACTTCTGCAGTCATGCCCTTTAATAATTTCAAGGTAACGCCCGCGGTAAGCCTTTCTCTCCGGTTATCTAAAACAACTTTGGAAACGGTAGCGTACCATTCCATCCACTGCTGGTTGATTAAAGTTCCCTGCTGAATGGCATTGAAAGCATTATTCTGCAAGAAATCTTCACTAGTCTTTATAGAATCTTCATAAAAGAAATCCATATTTTCCGGATAAATACGGCTGTGAATATTCCAGCCTGCGCCGGCAACAAGATCACTTCTGTGAGGCCAGCGAAACAGAAAATTGAGCAAATGGACATCCGCCTGCACAGTCCCCCATCGTTTTTTATTTCCTGGAATAAAGTGCCCGTTCATTTTTAAAGTATCACTATTCCATTTCCATTTAGCCGGACTGAAAGAGAAGATATTATTATTCCAGAATGATTGAATACCTGCTATTTCCACATCCCAATAGAATGGCATATTAACTCCTGCCGCAGGCTGTACACCTGTATTGAGCGTACCTCCGTA
>SCQV01000069.1 GCA_004299085.1 Chitinophagaceae bacterium
CTATAACCAATGTGTGATCATATCACCGAGAATATAACCAATTATCGCCACGCCCATACCCACAATAAACATTTCCAGTCCGCTTCGCCATAAATTGCGTCCCGTGAAAAAACTCCGTGCGGCGCCCACGCCAAAATGCATCAGCATGGCTAAGATAAAGGCTGTAATGATAGCCGGATATCCCGTTAAAAATATAAAGGGCAATACAGGAATAAAGGCTCCGATAGCCGTTGCAATACCCGTAAGCCATGCTTCTCTTACCGGGCTCATGCCGGCATCTGCAATTCCTAATTCTTCGTGTACTTTTTCTTCCAATGCCTTATCCGGATCTTTCATCACTTCAGCCGCTAAAATCGCTGCGGAAGATTCATCCATCCCCTTGGTCTGATAGATGACCGCCAATTCTTCCTGTTCCAATTCCGGCATCATTTTTATTTCTTCCGCTTCCATCCTGATTTCATGATCATATACTTCCCGTTCGCTTTTAGCAGCTAAATAGCCGGATGCTCCCATAGACAAGGCATCGGCCAGCAGGCCGGCAGCGCCGGAAACCAGAATGAAATGATCACTGGAATGTGCTCCTATCACGCCGGCAATAAGTCCAAAGTTAGCTGTAAGTCCGTCGTTGAAACCATACACCACATTACGGAGAATGCCTCCCGATCCTGTCTGATGCCAGGGTTCTTTATCACGTCCCATCAGCTCGTTGAGGCTTTGCGCGTGGCCTGCAGAATCTTTGGCAAGGCGAATAGCGATTTCCTGCGTAGCCGCATCATGAGATTGCTTGTAAAGCTTTAAATAAGATTTCACTTCATCTCCTTCTTCCCGCAACATAATTTCGCGAAGCCATGAAATCCCCATTAGCCCGGTAAGAGATGACATCGCTCTCGCTTTGAAAGATGGTTTGTGGATGTGATGCTCTATCTCATTTTCTTTCAATAGGGTGGACCATGCCTCTACATGCTTATATTCAATATTCTTCAACCTGCCATAACTTTCTCTTTCATTATCTCGGGTGGTTTTACTTTCAAGCGTGGAATATAAATAAGCTGCATCTATTTCATCCTGTAAATGATGAAGCCATATTTTTTTCTTTTTATCCATAATAGTAAAAGTAATTAAATCCGGTTAATTCCTGCAAGTTTAATACATTTGAAGCTGATAAATACAAAGACATGCAACGTTCACTTGCCGATGAGAATTATTTGAAAGCAGTCTATCATTTATCGGGCGGCGAACCGGTGTCTGTGACCACCGGATTATTGGCTGAATACCTGAATGTTACGGCGGCTTCGGTCACGGATAAGATGAAACGGCTGAAAGAAAAAGGATACCTGGAATATCAGAAATCACGCGGCGTGATGTTAAGTAAAGAGGGCAGGAAAATCGCATTATCCGTTATCAGAAAACATCGTTTGTGGGAACAGTTTTTAGTGCAGGTATTAGGATTCAAATGGAATGAAGTACATGAAATAGCGGAGCAATTGGAACATATAGATTCCGATGAATTGGTAGATCGGATTGATAAGTTTTTGGATCATCCTACGGTTGATCCGCATGGAGATCCGATACCGGATGAGAAAGGGAAGATGGAAGACCTGCATTTGAAAAATCTGGGTGAAATAGGAGTAGGAGTATTGGTTTCTATTGCGGCAGTAGCCAATCATGATCCGGAATTTTTAAAATTTTTAGATAAAAAAGGACTTACCCTCCATCGCAAACTCACTATTAAAAGCCGTGAAACTTATGATGGAACGCTTACTTTGTTGACCTCGGATAAAAAAGAGGTCATTCTTAGTGAACAGGTGGCAAGACAAATTTGGGTGCATATTTCATAAGCAGATTATTCTCTTTCAGAAATAAAATTTAAGAAAGAGGCGTCTAAATGCCCCCCAATTTGTCACGAAATGTTCCGGAGGAACATTTATTTATGCTGATTTACACCTATTACCAATAATGCGTTCCGCTGGAACGACAGTTGTTCCAGAAGAACATATCATAGGTAAAAAATAGAATAGTGGTTAACAATCAACGTTCCGGAGGAACGTTTTGTGGGTCAATAAAGGGCCTTATTCTCTAAAATTTTTACACGTTAAATATTACATTCGTTGTATGCAGGCTAATACCATCCGTGAAGTTATCAGTTGTCTGGATGAAGTTATTCAATCTTGTAAGGGAAAATCTTCCAGGTTGGGTTATTTTGCTTCATTATATAAAGCAATGACCTCCGGTGTGCAAACCGGCATAGAACAAGGAGCATTTGAAGATGGTGCACGCATGGAAAGATTGGATGTGGCTTTTGCCAATCGCTATTTAGATGCCTATACTGATTATGTTTCCGGCAAGCTTGCCACTCATTCCTGGATGCATGCTTTCAAAGCTGCCGAGCAAAAGAACCTCACCGTTGTCCAGCATTTATTGCTGGGTATCAATGCCCATATTAATTTAGATTTGGGGATTGCCACTGCGTCTGTCTTTACGCCGGATAACATAGAAAGCCTTCATCACGATTACAATCAGATTAATGAAGTGATCGCTAACGTGTATAATTCGATGGATAACGCCCTCCGGAAAATTTCGTGGACTGCTGTTTTTTTAAAATCGTTAGATACAGGAGGTACTCATTCAGTCATTAATTTCAGCATTCAAAAAGCAAGGGATACGGCATGGAGCAATGCCCAATTATTAACCGGTATGGATATATCACAAGCAGATCAAGTCATCCGGACTACCGATGCCGTCATTTCCAAAGTGGCAACCGCTATTCAAAATCCTGTTGGAATTATTCAATGGTTAACCAAATCCATTTTGTTATTTGAATCCAATGATATCAGGAAGAATATTTCAATTTTGAATGAAGGAGATTGAATGTCGTTTAGTTAAGGTTTCTTTGCCACCCTTCGACAGGCTCAGGGTGACGATCGAGCCGTCATAGTGAGCTTGTCGAACTATGGCCAAAATAAATATTTTCTTAACTGAACGACATTGAATGGAGATTGACTGGACAAACTTGTCATATTTTGTTATCAGATTTTTTGTAGCTTAGCCCGTAAATAAATTGATATGCAATACGATGATGCCACTAACCAGATAACCCAGTTAGAACAACAAACCCAAACGCTGGCTCAACAATTCCAGGACCTCGGACAGAAGCTCAATAGCAAGGCGCCTGATCCTGCTACCGGAAAGGAATGGGTGCTTGATTTAAAACAGCTTGCCCTCAATGTGCAATCGCAAAACCAGCAATTGGTGTCCATGGTAAATCAAATGGCTGAACACATACACAACTTAGAGCAACAGCTTGACACCCATCCGAATCCAACGGTTCAACCTCGTGGCTGGGGGGCACAATCAGCACCAGGCGGCGGT
>SCQV01000070.1 GCA_004299085.1 Chitinophagaceae bacterium
CTCACACTATCGGGCCGGTACATTTTCTCACTTGGTTTTATATGGAAAGCCTGATAGAATGCGGTCATATTAGATACAGGTCCATTCACCCGATACTCTTCGGGGGAATGAGGATCATTATTGATACGCCACAATAAACGTTGAGGGCGGTCTTTGATTCGCCATACCTGCGCCCATGCAAGGAAGAAACGTTGATCAGGGGTGAAGCCGTCTATCAAAGTGTCTTTATGTGCTTCCGGTGTTTTTTGAAATGCAGCATACGCAATAGCCAGCCCACCGTTATCGGCAATATTTTCTCCTTCCGTCAGTTTTCCATTAACATGCACGCTATCCAATACCACGTAATTATCGTATTGATTGACGATCTGATTAGCATGTGCATCAAACCTGGCCCGGTCTTCTTTTGTCCACCAATCTTTCAAATTACCGTCTTTATCATATTGGCTCCCCTGATCATCAAACCCGTGTGTCATTTCATGACCAATCACTGCGCCGATAGCGCCATAATTCACAGCATCATCTCCATGCTGGAAATAGAAAGGTGGCTGCAAGATGCCTGCCGGAAATACTATCTCGTTAAAAGAAGGATCATAGTAAGCATTGACTGTAGGAGGTGTCATCTGCCATTCCGATTTGTCGGTCGGCTTACCTAATTTGTCAATATTATAATTGTGCTGCCATTGTCCTATTCGCTGCAAGTCACCAATCAAAGAAGAACGGTTAATCTCAATCGAAGAATAATCTTTCCATTTATCCGGATAACCTATCTTTTTAGTAAATGCATTCAATTTAGCAATTGCTTTTGCTTTAGTGGAGTCGCTCATCCAGTCTGTCTGCTCAATACGCTGGCGGTATGTTTCCTGCAGATTATCCACAAGATTTACCATATACGTTTTTGCAGAAGGGGGAAAATAGCGTTGTACATATAATTTCCCCAAAGCATCTCCCAATATACCATTCACTAAAGAGCAGGCCCGTTTCCAGCGTGCTTCAGGCTCTTGTTGTCCATTCAATAATTTATTATAAAAATCAAAACGTGCTTGTGCAAACGGCTCGCTCAGCCAGGAAGCATAGCTGCTGACCAGATGGAAAGCCAGGTATTTTTTCCAGGTAACAACAGGCACTGATTTCAATAATCCGGATAAAGCTTTATAAAATTCCGGTTGTCCCACCTGCATGGTATCTTCGTGCACCTCCAAACCCTGAAGCAAATTTTGCCAATTAATACCGGGGGCTGTTTTATCCATTTCTTTTGCGGTGAGCAAATGATAATTAGCCTGCGGATCACGAAGCTCTACGGGCGTTTTAGAAGCGCCTGCTAATTTGGTTTCCAAAGCCAGGATGCCGGATGCATCTTTACCGGCATTTGCACTATCGCCACTCAAACTCAGAATTTTGACAATATAAGCCTGATAAGCAGTACGGATAGCTTTGCTTGTAGAATCATTTTTGAAATAATAATTTTTATTTGGCAATCCCAGGCCTCCCTGATCAAAATGAGGGCGCTCAATATTACTGTTTTTATCATCAGGAGAAACATAAAAGCTAAATAAAGCCCCGTCACCATTTTTATATTCTGCAATGATCACAGCTAACAAATCTTTTATATTCTGTATAGAGGCAATACGTTGCAGATCTGGTTTCAAAGGCGTTATACCGGCACTGTCAATGGCGGTGCTATCCAATGCTACTGCATACAAATCGCCTATTTGCTGGGCAGGCGATCCTTTAGCAGGGTTCTTCAATGCTTCACATGAATCCAGAATAGTTTTCATGTTGGCAAGCGCATTATCTCTTACGATATAAAACGATCCCCATCCCGTCTGGGATGGAGGTATTTTGGTGTTCTTCAACCAATCACCATTAGCATATAAAAAGAAATTTTGTGTGGGACTGACAGCAGTATCCATTCCGGATAAATTCAACGGATCATGATACGCAGTCTCCTCTGTTTTTGAATTGCATCCCGTGATACAGGTTGAAGCAATCATAACAAATAATAAACCAAAGATTGACTTTTTCATTTTGTTTTTTTTGGTGTACGAAATATAGATGAGTAAATAAAACCCGGGATCGAAAGTAACGTATTTTTGGGAATTATTTTAACCGATAAGGTAAATTGATACCCTCATGATTTCATCGTTTCTTTAAACTATCATCTCCTTTTTTCGCCATCTCCACAAAAAAATCCAATGATTCCGGATTGCGCATAGCGCCTTTATTGGCCGCTTTTTCAGGAGATATTCCCATTAAAATCCGCTTCACCGGCGCTTCCATCTTTTTACCGCTGATGGTATAAGGGATATCGGGTATAACAATAATAGCATCAGGAACATGACGGGGGGAACAATCTTTCCGAAGCTGCTGCCGGATACGATCTTTAACCTCTTCTGCCAGCATTTTCCCTTCTTTCATTAAAACAAACAATGGCATATAATCACCACCGTGAGGAAGCTCAATATTAACAATTAAGCTGTCTTTTATTTCAGCTATTTTATCTACTGCGCGGTAAACTTCTGCCGTGCCGATCCTCACCCCCTGTCTGTTTAGCGTAGTATCAGACCTTCCCAAAATAACTACTCCATCGCCTGGGGTAATCATCAACCAATCGCCATGCCGCCAAACACCGGGAAATATTTCAAAGTAGCTGGATTTATAACGTTCGAATTCAGGGTCGTTCCAGAAATAAACAGGCATACAAGGCATGGCCTTTGCCACTACCATCTCTCCTACTTCTCCGGGAGGCAACGGATTTCCTTCTTCATCATAAGCATACATTGCACAACCCAGACATCTGCATTGTATTTCGCCTTCAAAAACTGCCTTCCACGGATTGCCCCCAACCCAGGCGGTACATATATCCGTTCCGCCGCTCATGGAACAAAGCCAAACATCTTTTTTAATATGCTCATATACATAATCAAAACCTTCAGATGGCAAAGGAGCGCCTGTAGAACCAACAGAACGTAAAGCAGAAAGATTATTATCCTCTCCTGGCCTTAAACCCGCTTTCATACAAGCAATAATAAAAGGTGCGCTGGTACCGAAATGATGAATGGACGCCTCCCCGGCCAATTTCCACAAATTATTCAATGTGGGAAACCCCGGACTGCCATCATATAAAACTATTGTGGCCCCAGCTAACATCGAAGCCTGTACAAAATTCCACATCATCCATCCTGTAGTTGAAAACCAAAAGAAATTTTCACCGGGATGAACATCATTATGCAGCGAAAGATATTTCAAATGCTCTAATAACATACCACCGTGTGAGTGAGTAATGGCTTTAGGCATACCTGTCGTGCCCGAAGAATAGAGAATCCATATAGGATGCGAAAAAGGGACCGGCGTAAATGTAAGCTTTTGAGAAGGCGTTGCGATTACATCATCCCAGAGAGCGATATTTTTTAACCCGCTAATATCAGGTTCGTCGTGTAAATAAGGGATCAGGATTATCTTTTCTATGGTTGGAAGACTGTTAGCTATTTCTCTAACCACTTCCATTCTGTCATATAATTTCCCATTATAACTATAGCCATCCACCGCAATTAAAATTTTAGGCTTAATCTGCTGAAAACGGTCTAAAACACTTCCGGCACCAAAATCGGGAGAACAACTGCTCCAAACGGCTCCTAAAGAAGTAGTGGCCAACAGGCCAATTGTGGCCTGCGGAATATTAGGAATATAAGCCGCCACACGGTCACCGGGCTTTATATCCATTTGTATAAAAAACTGCTGCAAAGCCGCCGTTTGCTTTTCCAGCTCAGCCCACGAAATTTTTGTCAACGCCTGCCTTTCAGAAGCAAATAAAATAGCGGGATATTGATCGGTTTTATTTCTGAAAATATGTTCTGCATAGTTCAATGTAGCGCCGTCAAACCATTGGGTATGAGGCATAGGATCTTTTGACATCACCTCTTTATAAGGAGTATAGGATTTAATCTCAAAAAATTCCCAGATGCTTTTCCAGAAATCAGCGGGATTCTCTATGGACCATTTCCATAAAGTCTCATAATCATCGAAGGTCAATTGATATTGCCGTTGAAGCCATTGCACATAGCCATGAAGGTTAGAACGTTTTATAATAGTTCCGGAAGGCGACCAAAGTTCACGAGGTAAAGGCATCATGTGATTTTTGCATCTAATTTAAGCTTTTATCGGCAATTCGGCATATTCAAATACTTCATAGTTGGAACATTTAAATCCGTTACGCAAATAGACTTTTTGCGCAAGCTCATTTCGTTTATCTACATACAACCGGACAGCCATCACCTCATGCTCTTGTCCTAATGTCAGCACTTTGTTTAATAACAGGCGAAAAATTCCTTGCTTCCGGTAAGATTTTTCTACGTACAAGCTGCCGATCCACCATATCCAGCCGTTTCTCCAATCACTCCACTCATAAGTAATAATCAGGCATCCCGCCACATCGCCATTATCATTTTCAGCAACCAGATAAAAACCTTTATTACGATCCCGTATCAGTTGAATGACTCCGTCCGCCACCACTTCCTCTTCTAAATACAAGCCTTCTGTTTCTTCCGCCATTTTCAACTGAAAACCGGCAAGAATGGAAACGTCTGTTTCTTCCGCATATCGAATATGAATACTCATGAAAAGCTGCCTGGAGTTTAATGTTTGGGGTTTAATATTTAGCAAAAGCCTATATCATAAAGAATAAAGGGCGCCTCTAAAACCATCTTTGGATTCGTGAAAACCAGCCTGCCGGCTGGCTAGTCCACGCCATTCGTGGTTGAATAAAAAATAAGGTTCTAAGAGTTGTCTTAGCCTCATGTAGCAATAAAACAATCATTCCATTGTCTTTCAACTAATAATCTCTTATTCCCATCTTCCTCATCATTTCCATACCGCCACCTTGCTGGCAACATACAGGAAGCTTTTTATAAAAATCCGGATTCGCTTTTACAGTATCCGCATCATAGCCTAAATTAGCTATATCGTTAAGAATGTATGACGGTGGAATCTCGCTTGGGATATATCTCACGGTAACAATTTTATTATAATAATTCACATCCACACGAAGCACTCCGGGTTCCCGCCTGAAATAATCAGTAATGCGTTTCCTGCACATCGTGCATTGCACACTGGTCTTAATTCGGATAGTAGCCGGCTGATTACTGTTAGACTGTGCCACACTCTTAAAACCGGTAGCCGAAAGAATTATTGCAGCAGCCAAAAAGAATATCTTTTTCATGGGAAAAACATTTTATGTAAAATATTTACTCAAATTTACGGCATATCTGATAAAAGAGAAGTTAATGCAGTTATAAATTTACCGTCAAACATTTTTTAATTGTAAACAGTCAATTAATTTCTATTTACCACTTACTACCTACTGCCTGCTGCCACTGCCTCCTGCTTAACTACCAACTGCCAACTCATTTCTCATCAACTCCCCACTTCTCCGGTGCTTCTCTCCAGGCATTTAAAGGGATCATTTGTTCCTCAGAAATAACTCCTTTTTCAGAAGCTAAAGAAATCATAGCGCTATAATTACTTAAGGATTTCACCGGAATACCGGCATCTTCAAAAGCTTTGGCGGCAATGGGGAATCCATAATTAAAAATAGAAACCAGTCCGATAATTCCCGCTCCTGCTTCTTTCAAAGCCAAGCAAGCCTCTAAGCTGCTTCCGCCGGTAGAGATTAAATCTTCTATAACAACCGTTTTCTTTCCTTTTTCCAGGAATCCCTCAATACGGTTTTCCAGTCCGTGGCCTTTCGCTTTAGAACGGACATAAACAAAAGGCAGTTTGATTTGATCTGCTACCAAAGCCCCCATAGCAATCCCTCCTGTTGCTACACCTGCAATCAGCTCCGCATCAGGAAAAGCTTCCATCACTACATTACTCATTTCAGATTTTACAAAATCTCTTACATAAGGAAAAGACAGAATACGCCTGTTGTCACAATATACCGGCGATTTCCATCCGGACGCCCAATGAAAAGGAGTTTGTAAATTCAGCCGGATGGCGTTAATTTGTAAAAGTTTTTCCGCTATTGATTTTTCTCTGCTAATCATACGGCAAACCTACATGAAAAAAGCGGGAAAGCATAACAACACTTATATCATGGAAAATATATTCATACACGAAAAGCCGGTTATTATATGTGATAACATCACTGAGAAAATTAAGTCCCGCATAAGCAGTGAGCAACTGATACAAATGCACGAACCGGAACTAAAAAACATAGAATCCCTGCTTCATGCACTGGAAGATAATGCCATTCATGGGTATGTCTGGCAAAGCCATCAACCGGAAGCTGTATTTCAAAAGCTGATGAGTCATTTCGAGATTTGGCAGGCCGCAGGCGGATTAATTATAAACTATCAGGGACAGGTATTATTGATGTTCCGGCGTGGAAAATGGGATTTGCCCAAGGGAAAAATGGAGGAAAATGAAACGCCGGAGAGAACCGCAAGAAGGGAAGTGACAGAAGAGACGGGACTTCATCATATTCATATTGAAAATAAGCTGACAGACACCTGGCACGCCTACCGCCAATTCGGAAAAGACATCATGAAGCAAACCCATTGGTATAAAATGCAATTCACCGGAACAGAATTAACTGTACCGCAAATTGAAGAAGATATATTAGATATTCAGTGGATAAAGCCCGAAAATATTTCAAAGTATATGAAGTATTCTTATCCAAACCTTAAAGCAGTATTTGAATCTGCAGGATATGAAATATAATCTGTTGATTGAAAATTTTACTTATGTTGTCTGAATAACCAATTCAAAACAATCGGGTCACTGTATGCTCCCAGCCAGGAGAAATGACCCACACCCGGATATACGGTATAACCCGGATGGCCACCGGCTTTTAATATCGCGGTGATCATGTCTCTCGAATATTTTGGATTTACAGCCGCATCCTCGGCGCCATGAAAATCCCATATTGGCAAATGCGCTATCAGATAAGCCAGGGAAGAATCACCCCCACCCGCCACGGGAATGGCAGCGGCAAAAAGATGCGGATACCTTTCTATGGCATCATAAGTCCCAAAGCCGCCCATAGAAAGTCCTGTAATATAAATACGGTTAGTGTCCACAGGTGCTTTTTTAATAAGCTCATGTATAAGCCCAATAACTAATTGCATGGGTTTGGAAGGTTCCGGTAATAAATGTAAAGTCTCATCTGTTCTGAAGCCGGTAAAATTGGACCATTGCTCGTTTGAGGGACATTGTGGCGCTACAATAATAGCAGGATGCGCCATTAACATTTGATCAGTAGCAAAATTCAATACACCCCATTTAAGCTGTGCTTTGTTATCATCTCCTCTTTCTCCGGATCCATGAAGAAAAATAACCAATGGATATTTCCTAACGGTATCATAATCGGGATATACTATTCTGTAATT
>SCQV01000071.1 GCA_004299085.1 Chitinophagaceae bacterium
TTCCTGGGGCGTGGATTTTATTAAAGTGGATGATATCAGCCGGCCCTATCACAAAGCGGAAATAGAAGGATATGCCAAAGCAATCAAACATTGTGGAAGGAAAATCGTATTGAGCCTTTCGCCCGGCGCTACCCCATTGTCGGAAGCTTCTCATGTTATAAAGTACGCAAATATGTGGCGATTAGCAGATGACTTTTGGGATAATTGGAATGCGTTAAAGGCTATGTTTCCTTTGGCGGCTGAATGGGCGCCCTATGCGGGATATGGACATTGGCCTAACTTGGATATGATTCCCATCGGAAAGCTTTCTTTGCAGGGACCGGTAGGACCGGAGCGTTATAGTCATTTTACAGAAGCAGAAAAACGGACACTGATTACTTTATGGTGTATCACCCGTTCACCGCTGATCCTGGGAGGTAACTTACCTGATAATTCCTCCGGGGATCTTGCATTGGAAACAAATAGAGAAGTTTTGGAAGTGGATCAGAGAGGAATAGACAGCAGGCAATTATACAATAAAGATGGAGCTGTCGTATGGGTATCCCGAATGCCGGAAAAGAAAATCTGGAATGTGGCATTCTTTAATTTGGAAGACAGTGCACTGGTAGTTGGACTTCCTTTTGCCGAATTGGGAATGAGAGGTGAGGTATCTGTGAGGGATCTATGGAAGAGAAAGAACCTTGGAAATTTTAAGAGACAATATCAGCAAAGGGTGCCTCCGCATGGCTCTGCTATGTTATGTTTAAAAGAATAAGAAATTTGAGTAGAGAATTTTCCGAGACTCAAAGAAATATATTTAACAACTAATAATTGTTTTAAAGACGATAAGGAGAATAAATTATGCCTGAAAAAGTTTTAAAGAGGCTCCCTTTATATGCTTCAGTAATACTGTTTTGCAGTTTTACAAATTATCAGCCGGCTTATGTGCCGGTAAAGTTGCCCGAACTGTCAAGGACTTATCCCATCACGCCTGTCCCGTTTACAGATGTTCATTTGACAGATCATTTCTGGGAACCTCGTATAGAGAAAATGTTTACGGTCACTCTTCCACATGAACTGGATGAACTCCGTGTCACGGGAAGAGATGAAAATTTTATATTGGCTGCTTTAACTATGAAAACGGGGGCGGATACGGCACATTATTGTACGGATTATCCGTTTGATGACACAGATTTGTACAAAGTCATTCAGGGTATCAGCTATCTTTTGGAAATACATCCCGACCCTGCCCTCAAAGCAAGGATGGACAGCCTGATCAATCTCATCGCACAAGCTCAGATGCCCGATGGTTATTTATACACAGCACGTGAAGTGAATCCTTCGCATCCACAGGAATGGTCAGGATTGGAAAGATGGATCAATGTGGAAAAGTTAAGCCATGAGCTCTATTGTTCCGGGCATTTATTCCAGGCAGCGGCTGCCAATTATGCAGCTACAGGAGATAAGAAATTATTAGACGTAGCCATTAAAAACGCGAATCTTTTGGATAGAACCTTTGGTTGGGGAAAATTAGAGAAATATCCCGGTCATCCCGAAGTTGAACTGGGGTTAGTAAGCCTGTACAGGGTTACCGGGGATAAAAAATATCTTGAGCTGGCTAAGTTTTTCCTGGATGTCCGGGGACCCGGAGGAAACCCGTACGAACAGGCTCAGAAAAAAGTAGTTGATCAGCGTAAAGCAGTCGGTCATGCGGTGCGTGCAGGTTACCTGTATTCTGCTATGGCAGATGTATCGGCATTGACCGGGGATACAGCTTATCTGAATGCGGATAATTACATCTGGCAGGATATTGTCTCGTCCCAGCTTTATGTCACCGGTGGCGTGGGTGCTACCAGTAATGGTGAAGCTTTTGGCCAACCATATCAACTGCCCAACATGACTGCTTATAATGAAACCTGCGCTTCTATTGCCAATGTGTATTTTAATGAACGTATGTTTTTAAGTCATGGGGAAGGAAAATATTATGATGTACTGGAAAGGACTTTATATAATGCGTTGCTTTCAGGACTTTCATTGACGGGAGATCAATTTTTTTATACCAATCCCCTGGAATCTGAAGGACAGTACAAACGGAGCTCCTGGTTCGGTTGCTCCTGCTGCCCGACTAATCTCGCAAGGTTTATTCCGACAATAGGTGGTTATTTTTATGCTACAGAAGGGAACCAACTCTATATAAATCTTTATGGTGCCAACAAAGCTGAAATCCACTTACCACATCAAACCATTTATGTGACACAACAGACTAATTTCCCACAATCAGGAAACATCATCATCCATGTTGATCCTGAAAGATCACAAAATTTCACCTTGAAACTACGCATCCCCGGATGGGTTGTCAACAGGCCTGTCCCGGGTGATCTTTATACTTTTCTTCCTGCACCAAAGTCCTGGCTCCCGGCGGCCAAAGCCTTTGGCGAGGGCTCACAGAAAGGTAAGAATCGTGCAGGTTATTCAGTTCAGATAAATGGCAAATCTATACATCCGCTGATAGAGAATGATTACGCCGTCATTCAAAGGACATGGAAGAAAGGGGATAAAATAAATATCCATTTTCCAATGGAAGTGCATGCGATTGCAGCGAATGACAAGGTTGTAGCAGACAGAGATAAAATAGCTTTACAGAGAGGTCCATTGGTTTATTGCTTGGAAGGACCGGACAATCCGGCCGGTCATGTGTTGAATATGGTAGTAAATCCTGATCAAAAATTTGCTGCTGTTTTTCAACCAAACCTGTTAGATGGAATTACTGTGATCAGGGGAAAGGCAGAGGTAACCCACAATGCTTCGGATGGAAAGATTGAAAATGCCAAAGCAGAAATGACTGCGATTCCTTATTATACATGGGCAAACAGGGGCGGGCATGAAATGACGGTTTGGATACCCACTCCAGAAAATGCCGGAATGCCTGAGACGGTTATCAAATAAAATTATTTTCCGGAGTAATCAGGGAGATGAAATAAAGTGATTGAAATATTTTTCTTTCTTAAAATAATAATTGTATATTTGACGTAAATAACCCTTTTATTATTAGCTGAAAAATACCCACATGGAAGATTTAGACATAGGAGAGCTTACGCAAAGGATTGTATTGTCCGGGGATCAGAGCGCTTTCAGGGAGTTATTCCGGCGTTATTATAGCTATCTCCTCTATTTCTCCAACTCATTTGTAAAATGTAAAGAAGTGGCAGAAGAAATTGTGGAAGATGTTTTTGTATCGGTATGGAATAACAGGGAAAAGTTATTAAATATTTCCAATCTGAAAACCTATTTGTATGTAGCCGTAAAAAACCATTCCATCAATTACCTGGAGAGGTCGGGGTATCCTTTTCATGAAGATTTGAATTTATTGGATGTTTCTTGCATAGACATTTCACCCAACCCCGAAGATCTGGTCATAGCGTCTGAAATGTTAAAAGCCATTAATCAGGCAGTGGCCGGGCTACCACCCAAATGTCGCATGATCTATAAGCTGGTGAAAGAAGATGGCTTGCGATACAAGGAGGTGGCAGATATTTTAAATATTTCTGTCCGCACTGTAGAAAA
>SCQV01000072.1 GCA_004299085.1 Chitinophagaceae bacterium
TTTTTCATTTCACAGTAAATCCTAACCTCCCCAATCCTCTCTGAATTTCAGGACAATTCATAAATAAATTCCATAATAACCCGCTTCTGTAATTCTCTATCATGATCATTTCCGGTGCCTGATCAATCGCTAAATATGAATTGGCAAACCATACATTGGACAGGTTAAAGGCGTCTTTAAATCCATACTCTCCCCATATTTTATCTCCTAATGTGTAATAAAAGAACTTTAATGCATTCATTGATTCTACCGGCGTATAAGGCAAAGAAGAAATAGCGGCAGTGGGCGAAATCACGCCATCATCATTAGTGGGAGAGTGAGCAGAATATCCGTTATTATCATCACTGGCGGTAAGTCCCCAACAGAGATTGCTATACCCGTTATAATTTTGGGGGTTGTTTACACAATACAAATAATTGATCATGGCCTGTGCGGTATCCTGAGTCCAGTAATTCGCATAGGTATCGGATAATCCATGTGGATTTAATCCTAAAAAAGAATATTGAGAGAAGAATAGTGGCCCGCCGTAATCGGGTCCCAAGGGTAATGTAATACCAAAAAATTGTTTCCCGTTTTTCATGGCGCCGTTCCTTGCCCAGCCATTATCATATACAGATTTTGATATAGAATCTTTATTGGCCGAAGCAGCAAGGACATAAGTGATTAAAGCTTCATTCCAACCGGAAATGGTTAAATTATTTTCCCAACCGTAATTAGGTGACCAATGCCAATACAAGGCCTCTCCCTGGCCCCCTCCAGAGGAGGGGGGGGCGAAGAAATTCCATTCGACACCATTCCACAAATCATTAATATCATTTCTCAAAGTATCTTCTGAGACATTGTTTTCATTAAAATATTGCCTTGCGCAAAGCAACCCCATCATCAGGTAAGAGGTTTCTACCAGATCGGCGCCATCATCCTCTGTGCTAAAAGGAACCGTTGCTCCTGTTGCTCCATTGACCCAATGCGAAAAAGCGCCGTGATAAGTAGTACATTTATTTTGTAAAAAAGTAACTATTTTTTGAATACGATTTAATCCATCACTTCGTGAGATAAAGCTTCTATTCATCGCTACCAACATGGCCATGATACCGAATCCCGTGCCGCCGGTGGTACACACATCGCCGGATGTATTTCTTTCCCTCGCCATACCGGAAACAGGGTGCCCAAAATCCCAGAAGTATTTAAAAGTCTGTTCTTCTACTAAAGTAAGCAATGCGCTGTCGGATATGCGTGGAAATTTATCCGTAGAATCAATAGCGGTGATGAAGGTTACATTCATATCTTGATGTAAAGCAGAATCTTTTCTGTTTTTTAGCTGTTCTGAAATAGTGAGTGTATAGGAAGTAATATGATTCAAAGCTGATTGTGTGGAAATAACAAGCAGATTATCATTATTTTCATAATTATAATTTAATGGAATATTCATTCCGGTGGAAGCACTCATTGTAACATTTGCAGAAACAGAAATTCTGTTCACCGGAGCATTGAAAGAAACGTTTATCCGGGGGGTAATACCCACATTGTAAATAGTTGAATGAATAAATGAACTGTCATTGATTTTGATATTATTGATATTAAATGGCGCCCCCGGTTGGGGGATTGTATCCTGCTTTTTGCAAGCTGCAAACACAAGTAAAAATAATATGGGAATGAAATATACTTTCATGCTGTCATTTGACCTTTAACGGTTAACTATTTATACAGGCATACGAATTATCCTGAGCATCTTCGTCTTTGATAACATAAAAACTGTCACTCTTCGACTTCCTCAGAGTGACAGTTCCTATCAAATTCATTCTTTTATCTTCCAACCAACTGTAAATTATATAATGCCGTAATTTCAGCCGGAGTTAACACTTTATTATACACTCTCAATTCATCAATATTACCGACAAATGCATGAGGCCATGTGTCGGTAGTATGATAAATTCCAGGAACATTATTGATCCAGCCTCCTATAATAATGCCCGTTGGAGTAATGGGAGTATAATTGTCTGTACCTCTTGTATTATATGCCCCAATGCTCTTACCATTGGCATAAACTAAGAAATTAACCGGATTACTATTATCGCAGGTTATCATTACATTAACCCATGTATTCGGCGGATTAATGACTACGCCTATTGGCGGGTTGCCAAACGGATCATTTCTGTTATCCTGAAGTCCGCCCGATGGATCTGTGTACCAACCATGGACCACTAATGTGTCGTTGCCGGCAGGTTTCCAACCTGTTTCAAATCCCAGATTAATATTACCAAATATGTTCTGAGGTTTTGTTAGCTGAAAGAGCATGGAAGTATATCCATTAGTACCTCCATTATTTTGAATCTGCACCCAGGCGCTTACCGTAAAGGTGGTCATTTTATCTAAAGCAGGAATATCCTGATTATAATAGAGATATCCGCTATCCAGGCTTATCGCCTTACCTTCCAAGCCATTCACATACGTTGCATTAGCGGTCTGGGTGGGGTTACTCCCCGATAGTTGTTCGGTTTCATTCCCGTTAAAGTTCCAGTGCGCTACCAGGCTCGCCGATTCTATCTGGCTGGCAGAATCATACCCGTATTTTATCATAAAGCTGTCAACCGGCGGGGTATTTCCACCACCGTTCTTACTGCATGAACTGGATGCAATAATAAAACCGGCTATTATGGC
>SCQV01000073.1 GCA_004299085.1 Chitinophagaceae bacterium
TTTTTGAGTTTTTCATAAAGCAAAAAAAGTTTACTGAAACCAGTTTCGGTAAACTTCTCTCAAACCCTTTACAGCATTATGTTACACGCAATTTTACCAACTATTTTTGACCATTATACCGGAATTGATAAAATAACTTGAATACGATGAAGGTGGTCAATCATTCATGTTAGTTCAGGCATGCATTTCTTTCAACTTCTCACGTTCATTTGCCAGTTCATATCGTGCCTGAAGCCCTACCCATAATTCGGCGTTAATTCCCCATATTTTTTCTAATTTAAGAGCGAACGAGGCATTAAGCCTTCTTTTCCCGTTTAGAATATCGCTTAAATTGGACTGCTCTATATCAAGCATCTTTGCAAATTCTTTTTGGGTAAGATTTCTTTCTTCCATTTCTTCCTTGACTAACTCACCGGGTGGATTAGTTGGACCTCCATGCAGTTCATGTCCATCCCTGCCTATTGCCTTGTTCATCTATTTTCTATTTATAATGGTTTGATAATTTATGAATAATAATCACTTCTTCAATTTGTATGGTCACTTCCTTATCAATTGAAAATTCCAACCTGAAATATTTGTTTATCCTCATGGAGTATAACCCTGATTTATCCCCTGATAATTGTTCAAAATGCAGGCTTTTCATCGCACGTACCTCACCCGTATTTTTTGCTTCAATCAGGAAATTCACTCGTTCCCGGAACTTTCTTACGACCTCCTGATTGTACCGGGGCTTCCCTCGCTGCATATTATCGTAGAGGTCTTCTAAATATTGATCCTTAAAATAAACCGTCATCTTCTGTTACAAATTTACTGACATATTTTTAAATTATCAAATTTGATATATCAGGGTAGCGATTTAACGTAGAATTTGATTATTGATATAATCCTACTCTACATTCTTCTCCAAAAACGCCTGAATTTTTTCAAATGAATCCTGCAAATCGGGGCCCGTCCAACCATGTCCATCATTAGGATAATACACTAATTGATTGACAACGCCCAATTCCTGCAAAGTATCCTGCAAGCGAAAAGCTTCTGCCGGAGGCACCAAAGGATCTGCTCCACCTTGCAATAAAAGCGTGGGGCATGAATGAGAAGTAACATAATTGATTGGGCTGCTTCTGAAATACATTCCCGGATTTTGAGAGGGTGTACCTCCCATTAAAATGGGTAAATATTTTATTAATGCGGTATCAGGAGAATTTATATATAGATCTGTCATATCGGAAGGCCCGAAAAAAGAAACCACCGCTAAGGCCTGTGGTGTATTATATTTGAAAGCTTGTAATAATGCCAGTTGACCTCCCGCACTGACTCCGAGATAAATAAAACGACCGGATACATCGTAATCATTGATATGCCGTAATAAAAACTGTGTCGCACTATCCATATCATTTTCCTGCATGGGGAAGTAATTGCCTGTAATGGTCGCCAGCCGGTAATTGATATTAGCAATGGCATACTGAGGAAGGACTTTTTTTATCGAATCAATGTAAGGTGCAAAATCACTTTTATCGCCGCTCACCCAGGCGCCGCCATGAATCAGCACTAATAAAGGTGTGGTCGTAGAAGAACGGCCTGCAGGAAGATAAATGTCCATGTTTTGCTGCGGATCAGTTCCATAAGAAACATTCGTATAGTTTTTTGCAACACTTTCGGGAGAAGTCAGGTCATGTTTGCTGCAGGAAGCTATTAAAGTTATACAACTTATTAACAGGATTCCGATTGTGATTCTCCTGATGGGATTGTAATTAAAGGTTGTCATATTTTTTGTTAAACGAAATAACAAGATTAAAAGGATAAATGCAATAATAGAAAATGTTTGTGATGAAATAAGATTGTAAAATACCATAAAAAAAGAGGGTCACCTTAGGCGACCCGTCTTTTTAACACAACCAAACAATAGTACTTTTTTAGTCCGGTTTTTTACCGTCCAAAAAAGTATTGATGGTACTAATCTCTGCATGCTTGCCATCTGCAGATTGCTTCACAGTGTAGCCTGAGTAAGGAGTTTCTTTGGATCCTTCCTGATCGTCCAGGGAAACATCTCTTCTGATGTATGCCGGCACCGTTTCCAGTTCCTCGTGGTTTCCCATATTTTTGACGTTGAAGCTGATATTTCTCAAACGCGCTATTCTTTCCGCCGCAATCCGTTTTTGCTCTGTTGTTTCTTCAAGCGTTACTTCGGCAGCCTGAATAACATGCTCCTCGGACTTCTGAACAGGTACTACCGGTTCCTGCGGCGCTTTCTCAACCGGAACATTTTGCTTATATACAATTTTTATTTCAGGCTTCGATTCATTTTTTTCAGAAGGATGAACGTTTAATACGGTTGAGGCTTTCTCGCTTTGCTCTTTTGGATTTGCATAAATATGCGTGGGGCGTGTTAAAAATCCCCCCGAATGAGAAATATTCTCTGCTTCTGTTTCTGCGTCAGCTTTGGCTTTATCCGGCTTCTCTGTTGTTTTTGTTTCTTTTTCAGGCGTTACTTTGCTTTCGCCGGCTGTTTTAGTTTCCTGCAGGTCGGTTAATTCAAACAATAAACGTGGTTCAGGCTGTTTTTTTATTTTTTCAGGCTGCTGCGGTAATACCTGTTTTGTGGTCTCTTCCGGTAAGGTGATTTCCTGCTCAGGCATCACTAATCTGGGAGCCATTTTATCTTCGGGCTTTTCTTCTTCCTTAGGCTCTGAAGGAGGTTGTTCGTACATTTTCTTTTCTTCTCCCTGCTTACCTAATTGCATTACAATCTTTGGATCTTCTTTGGGTTGAGATGCCTTTGGCAGTTGAAGCTCAATCGGCTTTTGCTGGAAACCGGTTGCGATAATAGTAACTCCCAACTTTTTATCTAAAGTATTATCGTGTCCCATACCGAGAATGACGTCGCAATCATCTCCTGCCTGGCTCTGCACGTAAGCCTGAATGGTATCCATTTCATCAATCGTATGTTCATGATCGCCCTCTGCAGAAGTAATATTCAGCAATATCCATTTAGCGCCTTTGATATTATTGTCGTTCAGCAGCGGTGACGATAATGCATTATCAATGGCTTTTTGCGAACGGTCTTCTCCTTCGGCGGTAGCGGATCCGAGTATGGCTACGCCACCGCTGCGCATGGCGGTGCATACATCTGCGAAATCCACGTTTACAATGCCGTGGATGTTGATCACATCAGTGATACATTTGGCGGCAGTAGCCAGTATGTTATCTGCCTTGGCAAAAGCCGCTTTGAAAGGCAGATTCCCGAATTGCATACGCAGCTTATCATTGGAAATGACCAGTAAAGTGTCCACATATTCTTTCAGCGACCTGATGCCTTCATCGGCCTGCTGCATCCTTCTTTTCCCTTCATAAGAAAAAGGAGTGGTTACAATACCCACTGTAAGAATTCCAAGCTCGCGGCAAATACGTGAGATAATGGGTGCACCGCCTGTTCCTGTGCCCCCCCCCATGCCGGCCGTAATGAATGCCATTTTGGTATTGACTTCCAGGATCTTTTTTATTTCATCAAAAGATTCCTCTGTAGCCTGCTTTCCGATAGACGGGTTAGCTCCTGCTCCGAGCCCCTGTGTCAGCAATGGCCCCAGTTGTATTTTGTTGGGAACCGGACTGTCTGTCAGTGCCTGTCCATCGGTGTTGCAGATAATAAAATCAACACCTTCAATGCCTTGTCCGTACATGAAGTTTACGGCATTGCTTCCTCCGCCACCGATACCGATGACCTTTATAATGGAGGACTGCTCCTTGGGAAGATCAAAATGAATCATGATTGTTTGTTTTGTGTTTTAAATGGGTTAGAATTTTCATATTATAAATTAGCGTCTTCTTCTTCTTTAAAAAGATCAATCAATCCTTTTTTCATAGAATCCATAAAATCTTTTAATGATTTCCTGCTTTCCATATCCACTTTTTTCAGACGTGATTTTTCTTTCCTGGATTTATCGTGCTTATTTTCCATGATCGGCTTGTCCTCTTCCATCGGTGGTGGAGCCGAAAAGGTTCTTTTTTCAGCCTGATTTTTCAGTGTATTTTCATAATCATTATATCCTTTTAAAATCAGCCCTATACAGGTGGAATACATGGGCTTTGCCAACTCTTCAATATGCCCGCCCGCCAGATGTTCATTCGGATATCCTATCCGTGCGGTAATTCCGGTAACATATTCTGTGAGCTGTATCAGATGCTTTAGCTGAGACCCCCCGCCGGTAAGTATGATACCGCCATTGAGTAATTTATTATCCAGTCCGACCTGCTTCAAATGATACACTACAAACTCCAGTATTTCCTGCATCCTTGCCTGAATGATATGTGCTAAATTTTTAACGGAGATTTCTTTTGCTTGTTGCCCGCGTAAGCCGGGTATAGTAATATATGCGTTAGACAAGGTCTCTTCTGAAAGGGCAGATCCAAACTGTATCTTCATTTGTTCTGCCTGGGTTTTCAGAACACCTAATCCGTTTTTGATATCATTGGTAATATTTTCTCCACCATAAGAGATCACCGCGGTATGTTTCAGAATGCCTTCATAGAATATCGCTAAATCCGTTGTACCGCCGCCAATGTCCACGATAGCGACTCCGGCCTCCAGATCCTGATCACACATAACGGCTGCGGCAGAAGCGAGCGGCTGCAACATTAAATCTTTAATCGCAAGTCCGGATTTTTCTACGCTGCGGTTGATATTACGAATAGCATTTTTATCCCCTGTAATAATATGGAAATTCGCGCCTACTTTAATGCCGGCCATTCCTATGGGATTGACAATATTGGGAATGCTGTCCACGGTGTATTCCTGCGGTATCACATCAATAATCTGATCGCCGGCCGGGATATAGGTTTTGTATTGATCGCCAACGAGCTGGTCAATTTCTTTTTGGGAAATTTCACTCTCGGTATCGCTGCGTACGATGTCTCCCCTCGTTTGTAAGCTCTTGATGTGATGTCCGGCAATACCCACATATACTTCATTGATCACTAAATGAGGATTGGTGGCATAACAGTTTTCCAATGCCTGATGGATGGCTTTAATCGTCTGATCAATGTTTAAAACCATACCATGCTGTACTCCAAAAGAATCGGCCCGGCCAAAGCCGAGGATCTCCAGCTTGCCGAATTCATTTTTTCTGCCGGCAATAGCAGCTATCTTGGTGGTGCCGATGTCCAGGCCAACGATAATGGGGGATTGATTACTCATGTTACTATTGTTTTTAGTTGTAATGTGTTCATTTTTATTCTATAATACTAATCATGCGTTGTGATACTATCGTTCTTTGAGGTATCTATTTTATACCCGTCTTCCGTCATAATAGAATCCACTACCGGACTCCCTTTTGCTGATTTAAGGGTGGCTATTACCTGGCCCTGATATCGTAAATCCAAAGTATCATAATACCCCCACCCGACATTATTCAAACCTTTCCGGTAAAATATCAACAGCTTATTCAATTTATCTTCGATATGATCTCCGGTTCCAAATTCTATCAAAGCATTCCCTACTATTGGGATCAATTCAAATTGATTTCCGGCAATGATATTTATCTGCGTTATCTGCGCGTTCCAAAACGGATCTTTGCTGATATAGTTGCTGATGTTTACCATTTGGGCAAGTAAGGCGCTGTCCTGCGTATTTGATAAGGTGCCAGACGGGAACCCGGTAAACACGGGCATCCTGATAGCAAAATTTCCATTAACGGGGAGTTCTCTCCTATCATCACCCAGATAAAAATTATTGCCGTTATCTTTAAAAACACGGGCGACCGGCTCACATTCCCTGATATTCACCTGCAGAATATTATCATTGCCTACATACACTTCCGTGCTTTTCACCCATGGAAACTTTCCTACCGCTTCCGTAAGTTCCCCGATATTCAGATTGCTTAATTGTTTGCCTAACGGGTTTAATGCTTTGTTATGAATGATATAATTTTTTATCTCTTCTTTGTTTACGAATAAAACAGCTTCTTTATTCTGAACATGAATGTTTATTGACTTACAAATGGTTTTATTCCTGTCTTTAGAAGCGGCAATAAAAAGGAACACAAAGCCACCGATCATGGCTAAGCTTACTAAAGCGATGAGAATTTTTTTCGCGATATTTTTGCCTCTTCCTTTTGGCATAATCAGTCAATCAAAATATTTTTAATAGTATCCACCATTCTGTCAATATCTCCTGCGCCTGCTGTAAGCAGTAACGCCGGCTTATGGGTTTTTATATGTGCTAATGTTTTTTCTTTATTTAAAAGCAATACATGACTGTTTTTCATCTTATCTGCTATCAGGCTACTGCTGACACCCGGGACCGGTTTTTCCCTCGCAGGGTAAATGGGTAGAAGAATGGCTTCATCCGAAAAATCTAAAGCTTGTGCAAATTGATCGCATAGATCTTTCGTTCTGCTGAATAAATGCGGCTGGAAAATAATAGTGCACCTCTTTTCAGGGAATAAATTTTTAACGCTGTGAATAAGCGCTCTTAATTCTTCGGGATGATGGGCATAGTCGTCTATGTAAATATGATATTTGTTTTTTAAGATATATTCGAAACGCCTTTTTACCCCTTTAAAAGACGAAATCCCCTGCTTGATTTTGATCGTTGGGATACCCAACAAACCTGCTACAGTGGCGGCGGCCACGCTATTCTCAATATTATGTATTCCACCAATAGAGAGGTGAACATTTTCTATAGTTTCTTTTTTATTAATAATATCAAAATGATACCCCCCGTCATGCTCGCAAATATTTTCAGCATAGCTATCCGCTTCTTCATTTCGCAGACTGTAGGTGAAATGATGCTCTCCACCCATATTATCACCTTTCAATCCATACTTGTATATGAGCTTACCTTTTACTTTAATCTGTCTGGTAAACAGCATATAAGCATCTACCATGGATTCAGCCGTTCCATATATATCTAAATGATCAGCATCCATAGCCGTAAGAACGGCTATGTCAGGCGCTAATTGAAGGAAAGAACGATCATATTCATCCGCTTCCATCACTGCAACATTGTTTTTACTGCTCCAGTAATTGGTATGATAATTTAATGAAATCCCACCCAAAAATGCATTGCAACCATAACCGCTTTCTCTGAGAATGTGAGCAATTAATGTTGAAGTAGTTGTTTTCCCATGGGTACCTGCAATAGCTATACAAAACATATTTTTAGCAATAGCGCCCAGCACTTCACTCCTTTTATAAACCGGTATTTGTTTTTCAAGAAAATACATCCATTCTTTATGATCCTTAGGAATGGCGGGAGTATAGATAACGAGATCAGGGCTGGTGTTGGCCTGCTGAATATCTTCGGTATAGTGAACTGAAATCCCCTCTTCCGACAATTTCTGAGTCAACGCGGAAGATGTTCTGTCGTAGCCGCTTACCTCAGCGCCTTTTTCTTTGAAATAACGTGCCAGGGCGCTCATGCCTATGCCGCCGATTCCAATGAGATAAACGCTTCGTATGTGCTGCAGGTTAATCATAATAATTTTAAAATCTCAGCGCCGATTTTTTCATCTGCATTTTTAATGGCCAGTTTTTTAATGTTGTTACTTAAAGTATCTTGTAATTCTTTATTTTCAAACAATTCAATCGCTTTGGATATAAGCTTGGTACCGGCTTCCGCATTTGGCACTATCAACGCTGCATTTTTATTCACTAATGCCATCGCGTTTTTGGTCTGATGATCTTCAGCGGAAAAAGGGTAGGGGACAAAAATAACCGCCTTTCCTGCCACACATAATTCTGCAATGGTAGAAGCCCCCGACCTTGATATAACAATGTCTGCGGCATCATAAGCCGATTCCATATCACTGATAAAATCAAAGACTTTTATATTCTTTTCTTTTCCTTTTACGGCATTCAATACCGTTTCATAAAATAATTTTCCGGTCTGCCAGATCAACTGAATATCATGCTGCAGCAATTCATCTAATCCTGCTATAACCGCTTCACTGATGGATTTGGCCCCTAAGCTTCCTCCCGTAATAAACAAAGTTCTTTTTTGCGTATCCAATCCGAATTTTAATCTCGCTTCCCGTTGATTACTATGGTAATTCACTATGTTGTCTCTTACGGGATTTCCCAGATTCATCATTTTATCTGCGGGAAAAAATTGCTCCATGCCATCAAAGGCTACGAAAATTTTTTTTGCTTTTTCTCCTAATATTTTATTCGACTTTCCTGCATAAGAATTTTGTTCCTGAATGACAGTGGGTATTCCCATTCTCTGGGCGGACCGTAAAACAGGGAAGCTTGAATATCCGCCTACGCCAACCGCTATATCCGGTTTAAATTCATTTATTATGCTTCTTGCCTGCTTTAAACTTTTAATTATCTTCCATGGCAATGAAATGTTTTTCCACCATTGCCCACGCTCCAATCCCGCAATATCCAGTCCTTTAATCTGATAACCCGCTTTAGGCACTTTTTCCATTTCCATCTTACCATTAGCGCCGGCAAACAATAAGTCAACATCCGGCTCTAATTTTTGCAATGCACGGGCAATGGCAATCGCCGGGAAGATATGTCCTCCCGTTCCTCCTCCCGCTATGATAATTCTATGCTCCGGCATTGTTTATTGTTCGTTATTCTTTATTCGATGTTCGATATTCGTTATTCGTTATTCTTTATTCCTCAAAACCCTTTCATTTCAAATGCCTAATTGCTCATTGCAAACTCATCATTGCTTTCCGATTCTGCTGTTTCTTCTTCAGATGCTGCTTTATTTTCTAAAGATTCTTTTTGTTTTTTCTTTTCATATATCTCTACATTTCTGCTGACACTCAGAATAATCCCGATAGCCAGACTTGTAAACCAGATAGACGTCCCACCCATACTGACTAAGGGTAATGTAACTCCCGTTACAGGCAACAGGTTTACGGTTACCGCCATATTGGCAAGCGCCTGAATAACCAGGGTAAAGCTCAGTCCTATGGCGAGGAAAGCTCCGAATGCATACGGACATCGTTTAAATATTCTGATGCTCCGGAACAAGAAAATGAGATAACAGGTCATCAATAAAAATCCACCGATCATACCATATTCTTCCAATATGATTGCAAATATGAAATCGGAATATGGATGTGGTAAAAAGTTTCGTTCTTCGCTATTACCCGGTCCTCGCCCGAAAATGCCGCCGTTGGCAATAGCGATTTTTGCCTGCTGCACCTGATATGGTTCTTCCTGTTTATCTTCGTGATGGTTAAAATGTTCTATTCTGTGCTTCCAGGTGGTAACCCTTCCGCCACCAAGACCTGTCGCAAAGACTAATCCAATCACTAAGGCCATTCCAACGACACCTGCTGCTACTAAAGCCATTAAATGTTTAATGTTTACCCGTCCGATAAAGCACAACAACATACAACTGGCGCCGAGCAATAGGGCGGTGGACATATTGGCCGGCATAATCAGAAAACAGATAATGCAGACAGGAATCATGATGGGTAAAAAGCCTTTTTTAAAATCTTTGATCACCTTTTGTTTCTTCGATAGCTGAAAGGATACATACATGAATAAAGCTAATTTCGCCATATCGGAGGTCTGGAAGGTAAGATTGATGACCGGAAGCCTTATCCAACGGCTGGCTTCATTGATAGTAGAACCGAATTTTAATGTATAAATCAATAATGGCACTGATATAATAAGTAAAATCTTTGCGAGACGCGAATAAACCATATAATTTACTCGATGGGCCACATAAATGATAAGAATACCCAGCACTAAAACAGATAATTGTTTGAATAAATAATATTCTGTGTTACCTTTTTGCATCCGGTATGCCAGTGATCCCGTGGAGCTGTAAACTGCCAATACGCTCACCAATGACAGGATGATGACTATCGTCCAAATCACTTTATCTCCTTTAATATTGTTGAGCCACTTCTGCACGGATGTTATATTTGTTGTATTGCTGTATTGTTATACTGTTTTATTGTTATACTGCTTTATTGTTATACTGCTTTATTGTTTTATTGTTGTACTGCTTTATTGTTTTATTGTTATACTGTTTTATTACTTTAATCATCTAACCATTCGACCATTAATCTCCTATAAATCCCGCACACATTCTTTAAACTGATCTCCGCGATCTTCATAATTTTTAAATAAATCGAAGCTGGCACATGCAGGTGAGAGCAGCACGACATCTCCCTGTTCGGAAAACATGTACGCAGTATGTACAGCATCTTTCATGTCTGATGCATTCACCATGACGGGCACCTCTTTATCAAAAGCTTCGTGGATGAAATGGTTATCTTTTCCCAGGCAAACAATGGCTTTCACCTTTTCTTTTACTAACTCCTGAATGAAGCTATAATCATTTCCTTTATCCACTCCGCCTAAAATCAGCACCACAGGCCTTAGCATACTTTCTAATGCAAACCATACGGAATTGACATTAGTGGCTTTGCTATCGTTAATAAAATCCACGCCCCGTACGGTAGCTACGAATTCAAGACGATGTGCCAATCCGGTAAACGTCCTCATGCTCTCGCGGATGGAGCCTTTTCTTATTTGCATCACCCTTGCCGAAATGCCTGCTGCCATTGAATTATACCAGTTATGTTTTCCTTTTAATGCCAGTTCATAAATAGATAAGCTCATGTCATCCTCATCAATTTTGATATGCATGTTTTCTTCTTCCATAAATGCACCCTCTTGTAATGTCTCCATGATAGTAAAAGGTAATGTTTGTGAGTTAATAGGTTGACGGTTAAAATACTTTTTTGTTTCAGGGTCGTCTTTGCAATAGACGAAGTAATTTTCTTCGGTCTGATTTTCCACGATTCTGAATTTCGCTTTCGCGTAATTCTCCATTTTATATTCGTAACGATCCAGATGATCCGGAGTGATATTTAATAATACTGCCACATCCGGCCTGAACTGATTAATATCATCTAACTGAAAGCTGCTGACTTCTACAATATAATAGTCGGCGGGTGCGCTTGCAACCTGCCGTGCGAAACTTTTTCCGATATTGCCCACACAAGCGGCATTCAATCCTGCCTGGTTGAAAATATGGTACGTTAATGCAGTAGTGGTTGACTTGCCGTTGCTGCCCGTGATAGCTATTATTTTACTGCCTTTCACATAACGATAAGCCAGCTCTATTTCTGAGATGACCGGAATACCTGCTTCACGGATTCGTTTCATAATTTCCATCTTTTCACTGATACCCGGACTTTTCACTATTTCGTCTGCCTTCAGGATATGCTCAAGTGTGTGATGCTTTTCTTCAAAAAGGATTTTATTATCCCGCAAATCTTTTTTATAGGCGTCACTAATAGCTCCGCTGTCAGACACAAAAACATCCAGTCCTTTTTGTTTAGCCAGCATAGCCGCCCCCACACCGCTTTCTCCGGCACCCAATATGATAATATGTTTCTTTTGCTTCTCCACAGGTGTTTATCTCATTTTTAAAGTAGCAATGGAAAATATTGCACAAATGACAGTTACAATCCAGAATCTGACCGCTATCTTACTTTCATGATATCCTAATTTTTGATAATGATGATGTAAGGGCGACATTCTCAAAATACGCCTTCCTTCGCCGTATCTTCTTTTGGTATATTTAAAATAACTTACTTGTAGCATCACTGACACAAGTTCTACCAGAAATACTCCGCAGAAAATGGGAATTAAAAGCTCTTTTCTGATGATGATGGCCAGCGCTGCAATGATACCTCCTAAGGCCAGGCTTCCGGTATCACCCATAAACACCTGTGCCGGGTAAGCATTATACCATAAGAATCCAATGCAGGCCCCGACAAACGATGCGATGAAAATGGCCAGTTCGCCCAGATTGGGGATGTACATAATGTTCAGATATTCCGCGAACTTGATATTACCTGAGACATAAGCGAATATCCCAAGACACACACCGATAACTGCCGACACGCCTGTCGCAAGGCCATCCAGCCCATCTGTAATATTGGCTCCATTGGAAACGGCTGTGATAATGAAAGTGACAATAATGATATAAATTATCCAGGTATATTTTTCAGCGGTGGGACTAATCCAGGAAATCAGCTTCGCATAATTGAATTCATGACTTTTGACAAAAGGAATGGTTGTAATGGGTGTTTTTACATTCACGAATTTCCTCCTGAGTACATCTATATTATTCTGTTGTTCACTTTCGGGAGCAGGAAGCGAGGACTCATAAGCGGAGGGGGAGGTATTCCCTAATATTTCGCGCTGAATGACCACATTTTTATTAAAATATAGTGTGAATCCTATAATCAATCCCAGTCCGATTTGTCCTAATAATTTGGATTTTGCAGCCAGCCCTTTCTTATTCTTTTTGAAAACTTTGATATAGTCATCAATGAATCCCATAGTTCCCAGCCATAGTGTACAGATGATAATCAGGATAATATATATATTTTCAATACGTGCGAATAACAAGGTTGGGATTAAAATGGCGCTAAGAATAATCAGCCCGCCCATGGTAGGAGTTCCTTTTTTACTTTCTTCACCTTGCAACCCCAATTCGCGAATAGTTTCACCGATTTGTTTTTTTCTTAAAAAGCTGACTAATCGTTTTCCGAAAATCATCGAAATAATTAATGACAAAATGATAGCCATCGTAACCCGGAAAGTGATGAATTGGAATACACCTGCTCCCGCCAGATTAAAATGTGCTTTCAAATAATTAAAAAGATAATACAGCATGATGGTTATCGGTTACTTGTTATTGGTTATTGAGCATTGA
>SCQV01000074.1 GCA_004299085.1 Chitinophagaceae bacterium
GCAAATTCATATTCCTTTTCACCGTGAATAAAACAAGTAATTTCCTTTGCTAATCTTTTTTGGAGATTACGTAAATGCGGCGCTTGTCGGTGCTCAGCAATTAGTTGTTCTGTTTCTTCTTTAGATAGAAAAGTAAATATTTTAATATACCGTTCTGCATCGCTGTCGGCAGTATTCAGCCAGAATTGATAAAATTGATAAGGAGAAGTTCTGTTGGGGTCTAACCAGATATTTCCTTTTTCTGTTTTCCCAAATTTACCACCATCCGCTTTTGTAATCAACGGACAGGTGAAAGCAAATGCTTCTCCTCCCGCTTTACGGCGAATGAGTTCAGTTCCCGTTACAATATTTCCCCATTGATCAGAACCGCCCATTTGCAGTTTACAATTTTTATTTTTGTAGAGATAATAAAAGTCATAACCCTGCACTAATTGATAAGTGAATTCTGTAAATGACATGCCCGTTTCACTCTCCAATCGCTTTTTTACGGAATCTTTCGCCATCATATAATTCACGGTAATATGTTTTCCCACATCCCGGATAAAATTCAGAAAAGAAAAATCTTTAAACCAGTCATAGTTATTGACAATTTCGGCAGCATTCGGCTTGGAAGAATCGAAGTCCAGGAATTTTCCCAATTGTTTTTTGACAGCGTTTAAATTATGTTGAAGTATCTCTTCACTTAATAGAACTCTTTCCTCTGATTTTCCCGTAGGATCGCCCACCATGCCGGTGGCGCCCCCAACCAAAGCTACAGGCTTGTGACCTGTCCTTTGCATGTGTACTAAAACAAGTATGGGAACCAGGCTTCCAATGTGTAATGAATCGGCTGTAGGGTCAAAGCCGATGTAACCGGCAGTCATTTCTTTTTGTAACTGTTCTTCCGTGCCCGGCATCATATCCTGTATCATGCCGCGCCATTGTAACTCTTGAATCAGATTATTCATTCCTTAAATAAAAAATTTCTGCAAACGTACGGGGAAAGTTGGAAAGAGGCAAGGTTGGAAAATTGAAATGTCGGAAAGTCTTAAGGTCGCAAGGCCGTAAAGTTGGTTTTGGTTGAATGATTATTTAAAATATAGGCCGACGATCAGAAGGACCGTAACCACGAATAAGCTTACACTCCATTTGATCATATCGGCTTTAGCTTTAGCGAGTTCTGCCTTAAAGTCGCCTCTTAGTTCAGCGATATCACTTTTAGTGGCAACATTCATATTTTTCAAATCCGTTTCCATTTTTGCCTCAATGTATTCAGTCAGGTTCTCTGCCGTGTCTTTACCAAGCTTGTCACTGAGCAGGCTATACAATTTTGTAAGAGTAATAGTCATGGGTTTAATTTGAAGTAAAGATAAGAAAATTGAATGAATTTTACTCTATCTTTTTATTTCCGGATCTCCGTTCTTTATTTATTTCTTTCTCCCTGTTCACATATTTTCCCACCAGATCAAATTCCAGATTCACTGAATCCCCTTGTTTTAATGAATGCATAGTAGTATGATCAAAAGTATAAGGAATAACAGCTATTGAAAATTCAGTCTTCGTTACGTCAAATACTGTGAGGCTGATACCGTTTAAAGCAATAGAACCTTTTTCGATAATTAAAGAGGCAAATTTTTCCGGAAATTGAATCCTGAATTCGGTGCTTCCATTTTTCTTCGTTATCCGGATACATTTTCCGGTAGTGTCCACATGCCCTTGTACAAGATGTCCATCAATGAACTTTTGTAAAGTGAGCGAACGTTCCAGGTTTATTTCATTGCCCGGCTTTAACGCTCCGAGATTGGTTTTCTGTAAAGTCTCTGCTACTGCAACTACTTCGTGCAAACTATGATCGACTGAAGTTACCGTCAGACAGGCGCCATTGTGAGCAACACTTTGGTCTGGCTTTAACTCATGGCTGATAGGGGATTGGATAGAAAAAATGAGGTTATCCTGCTGCGGCCGGACTTCCCTGACGATACCTATGGCTTCTATAATTCCTGTAAACATATTCCGGCAAATTTCGGATTTTGTCTTTAGAAAATTTGCTTTTTTTATAAAAAGAAGTATATCTTTGCACCCCTAAAATAAGGAGATACATGTTAATTATTGATTCTAAAGATTGCGAAAACATTGATAAGGCGCTCAAAAAGTATAAAAAGAAGTTTGAACGCGCCAGAATTTTAAACCAGTTACGCAATCGTCAGGCCTTCACTAAACCTTCCGTAAAACGCAGAGACGAAGTGCTCAAAGCCGCTTACCGTCAACAAATTATGAGTGGGAAGTTGGATAAATAATCTTCCTGCCTGATTTGATCTTTTCCGGAAACATCCGCTTTTTTTTATTGACAATTTCAGAGTTTGATTAACTTTACAGGGGTGAATATATCCCGCTGAATTGTCATTTTTTATGTTGAAAGGCCAATCTTTTCCGGTATTAGTTCCGTTTATTGACTATGTCAAATTCGAGAAACGTTACTCCGTCCATACAGTCATCGCTTATCAGAATGATTTAGAGGAATTTCTGCTTTTTACAAAAGAGAAATATGAGGAAGTGGATCCTGCAAGGATTTCAGCCTCGATAATACGTTCCTGGCTTGCTTCCCTGAGAGAGCATCCTATTCAGCCCCGATCTATTAACCGGAAACTATCCACATTAAGGTCCTGGTATAAATTTTTACTAAAAAATAAGAAAGTAGAGGTAAATCCTCTTCAAAAAATTCTGCCCCCTAAATCAGGGAAACGCCTGCCGGTTTTTGTGGAGCGTATCCCAATGGACAGACTTTTGCATCAGGTAGAATTTCCCGGTACTTTTGAAGGTCATACTCAGCGGCTAATCATTGATTTGCTCTATGCTACCGGTATCAGGCGATCTGAATTAATTAATCTGAAGAATGCTGACATTGACCGTTCGGCTAAAACCATCAAAGTGCTTGGAAAGGGTAGTAAAGAACGAATCATACCTATCAGTGCCGGACTCTTGAGCAGGATGGATGCTTATCAGGAAGAAAAAGAACAAATGGGTTTTGACCGGGTTCCTTTTTTACTGATTACAAAGAAAGGCAAAAAATTATATCCTGAGTATGTTTACCGTTCTGTAAAAAAGTACCTTGGTCTGGTAACCACATTGGAGAAGAAAAGCCCACATGTTTTACGGCATACTTTTGCAACTCATCTGGTGAATAATGGAGCAGACCTGAATGCCATAAAAGAACTTTTAGGCCACGCCAATCTATCAGCCACACAGATATATACACACAATACTATTGAGCAATTGAAAACTGTGTATGAGCAGGCGCATCCGCATTCAGGCAAGTGAAGATATTTTTACCCAAATAAAAGTTAAAATCTTAAGAAAAAAGGTGAAAAAATCGAAAAAACTTACTACATTAGAATCGTCATTTACATAAACCATTTAAGCTATGAACACACAAATTCAGACGGTGCATTTTGATGCTGATGCTAAATTGATAAATCATGTAAATAAGCGCCTGGCTAAGCTTCCAGGTCTTCATGACGGCATAACCCATGTAGAAGTTTATTTAAGATTAGAAAATCTTGCCCATCAGTTAAAAGATAAGATAGCCGAGATAAAGATAAATGTTCCTCAGCATCAGTTTTTTGTAAAACATGAATCCAAATCATTTGAGGAATCATTTGATCATGCCTTTGATGCGCTGCTGACGCAAATCAAGAGGGAGAAAGAAAAGAAAGTCCAATAATTTTTTTGCTTTGTTTATGCACTTTACTACCTTTGCATTCCCAAATTTTGGGGGTAGCGGGACATTGTGCATGCGTTTTGGAAGATGAAGCGCTGAAAATCAGGCAGACACCCCGGATGTTCTTTAAGTGAAGAGTTAAAAAAACAATCTGATACACCGGATTGCCAGCATAGCTCAGTTGGCCAGAGCAGCTGATTTGTAATCAGCTGGTCGGGGGTTCGAATCCCTCTGCTGGCTCTCGAAACATCGGGTATTTTCGGAGAACATTCCAGGGCAGGTTCCAGAGCGGCCAAATGGGGCGGACTGTAAATCCGCTGTCTTTCGACTTCAGTGGTTCGAATCCACTCCTGCCCACAAGCGAATAAAGGATTATCAGGTTTTTGAGATAAGCGCTGGAAAAAGAATGCAGGAAGGAAGAAGCTGTTGTAGCTCAACGGTAAAGCATCTCGTCTGAGGTGAGAGAAGAGGTCTGCAGATCAAAAGATTTTTGAAATAGTCCATGAAGCGGAAGTAGCTCATTTGGTAGAGCGATAGCCTTCCAAGCTATAGGTGGCGGGTTCGAGCCCCGTCTTCCGCTCGGTAAAAAGAGCTGCTTAAGAGTCCGGCAGGTGATTGAAATAATAAAGCTGTTGTAGCTCAGCGGTAGAGCATCTCGCTTGAGGCGAGAGAAGAGGTCGGCAGAATGGATTGAAATAATAAAGCTGTTGTAGCTCAGTGGTAGAGCATCTCGCCTGAGGCGAGAGAAGAGGTCGGCAGAATGGATTGAAATAATAAAGCTGTTGTAGCTCAGTGGTAGAGCATCTCGCCTGAGGCGAGAGAAGAGGTCGGCAGAATGGATTGAAATAATAATAAAGCTGTTGTAGCTCAGTGGTAGAGCATCTCGCCTGAGGCGAGAGAAGAGGTCGGCAGAATGGATTGAAATAATAATAAAGCTGTTGTAGCTCAGTGGTAGAGCACTTCCTTGGTAAGGAAGAGGTCAGCAGTTCAATCCTGCTCAACAGCTCTGGAGAGGATAAGGTAAAAGAGTTGTAGTAGTTCGGTATTAGAGCATTATGCCTGAGGCGAGGTCAACAGCTCATGAATTTAAGTTTTTAATATTTTATAACACAAATTTGTAACACCAATTTTTTAAAAACAAATAACGATGGCAAAAGAAACCTTCAAGCGGGACAAACCCCATGTTAACATTGGCACCATCGGTCACGTGGATCATGGAAAAACTACGTTGACCGCTGCTATTTCCTCTATTTTAGCTTCCAAAGGATTGGCGGAAAAAAGAGATTATGCTTCTATTGATAATGCACCTGAAGAAAAAGAAAGAGGTATTACTATCAATACATCTCATATTGAATATCAAACGGAACACAGGCATTATGCCCATGTGGACTGCCCTGGTCACGCTGACTATGTAAAGAACATGATTACAGGCGCCGCCCAGATGGATGGCGCTATTTTAGTAGTGGCCGCTACAGATGGCCCTATGCCTCAAACCAGAGAACATATTCTGCTGGCACACCAGGTAGGTGTTCCTCGTATGGTGGTTTTCATGAATAAGGTTGACTTGGTGGATGATCCTGAATTATTGGATCTGGTAGAAATGGAGGTCCGTGAATTATTAACCAAGAATCATTTTGATGGTGATAACACCCCGATTATTCGTGGGTCCGCTCTCAAGGCATTAGATGGTGATGAAAAGAACGTGCAGGCAATACTGGATCTGATGCAGGCAGTAGATGATTATATTCCTCTTCCCACTCGCCCGATAGACCAGCCATTCCTGATGTCTGTAGAAGATGTATTCTCTATCACAGGCCGTGGCACAGTAGCTACCGGACGTATTGAACGTGGTAAAGTGAAGGTGGGAGAGGGTGTTGAAATTGTCGGATTGGTTGAAAAACCTCTCAATTCAACTGTTACTGGTGTCGAGATGTTCAAAAAAATATTGGATGAAGGTCAGGCTGGGGATAATGCCGGTTTATTATTGAGAGGTATTGAAAAGAACGATATTCGCCGCGGAATGGTGATCTGTAAGCCAGGATCTATTACTCCTCATACAGAATTTAAATGTGAGGTGTATGTCTTGAGCAAAGATGAAGGTGGTCGTCATACACCCTTCTTCAATAAATACCGTCCGCAATTCTATTTCCGCACTACCGACGTTACAGGCGAAGTAAAATTGCCGGATGGGGTCGAAATGGTCATGCCTGGGGATAATGTTTCATTGAATGTGACGCTTATTTCACCTATCGCCATGGACAAAGGATTGGATTTTGCTATCAGGGAAGGCGGACGGACCGTAGGAGCCGGCCAGGTGACCGAGATTATCAAGTAATTGAGATTTCTTTCTAATAAAGGATGCCGGGATAATGAATAATGATTTTTAATTTTAGAATATTAATTTCCGGATTTAAGGTCGTTATTCATTATTCCATGATTTGAAACACGGGTGTAGCTCAATTGGTAGAGTACCGGTCTCCAAAACCGATGGTTGGGGGTTCGAGTCCCTCCTCCCGTGCATTTTTATACAACGAAGATGAACAAGATTATACAATATATCCAAGAGTCATACCATGAACTTTTACATAAAGTATCCTGGCCAACATGGGAGGAACTGCAATCTTCGACTATGGTAGTGCTGATTGCCACTGTCATTGTTACATTATTAGTATGGGGAATGGATATCGTATCTAATTCTGTGTTACAAAATTTTTATAAACTCTTTAGGTAATGGATGCAACGGAAAAACAGCAGCCACAGGCACAGGAAACAAAATGGTACGTTTTGCGTGTAGTAAGCGGTAAGGAAAAGAAGATAAAAGAGTACTTGGACGCAGACATTAAACGTTCCGGTTGGGGCACTATTGTTACGCAAGTGTTTGTGCCTATGGAGAAAGTTTATAAAGTACAAGGTGGTAAAAAAGTAATGCGGGAGCGTAATTTTTATCCGGGTTACATAATGATTGAAGCATTAGATGGTAAAATGACCAGCGAAATCATTTCTCATATCAACAACACTACTAATGTTATACATTTTCTGGGGAAGGAAAACCCGGTGGCGCTTCGCAAAGCAGAGGTGAATAAAATGCTGGGAAAAGCAGATGAAATGGCAGATCAGGGTGTGACAATCAGCGAACCCTACATTGTTGGCGAAACTATTAAGATAATTGATGGCCCATTCAATGACTTTAATGGTGTTATTGAAGAAGTCAATGAAGAAAAGAAAAAATTAAAAGTTACCGTAAAAATATTCGGCAGAGCCACCCCTGTAGAATTAAATTATATGCAGGTGGAGCGATTAGCCTAAAATTTTTTTTGCAAAGAATATTTTCATACCTTTGCACTCCTTTTACACAAATAAAATTCAACATTTTTGGAAGTTCTGACTGAAAACCAGGACGTTATCACCAAAGAAAATTCTTCAAAATGGCAAAAGAAATCGCAGGCTTTGTAAAGCTGCAAGTTAAAGGCGGGCAAGCTAATCCGGCGCCTCCTATTGGTCCCGCATTGGGCTCAAAGGGCGTGAATATCATGGATTTCTGCAAACAGTTTAATGCCCGCACCCAGGATAAAATGGGAAAAGTGCTTCCGGTTTTATTGACGGTTTATGTGGACAAATCTTTTGATTTTGTGATTAAAACCCCACCGGCTTCCGTTCAGCTAATGGAAGCAGCCAAGGTAAAAACAGGATCAAAGGAACCTAACCGTACAAAAGTAGGCAGTGTTTCATGGAAGCAGGTCGAAGTGATCGCTAAGGATAAAATGTCCGATTTAAACTGCTTTACCGTGGAAAGCGCCATGAGAATGGTTGCCGGCACGGCAAGGAGCATGGGAATCGGCGTTGACGGAGAATTCCCGGGCAAAAACTAATTTTCAATTGTTAAACGAATGGAGAACCATGGGACAACAATCTAAACAAAGAAAAACAGCAGAAGCCCGGACTGAAAAATCCAGACAGTATTCGCTGAAAGAAGCTTCTGCTTTAATGAAAGATATTAATTGCACTAAATTCGACAGTTCTGTTGATTTGCATGTCCGGCTGGGCGTAGATCCCAAAAAGGCGGACCAAAATGTAAGGGGCTCTGTTACATTACCCCACGGGACCGGCAAAACAAAAAAGGTATTAGTGCTTTGTACCCCCGAAAAGGAAGAAGAAGCTAAAAAAGCCGGGGCGGATTTTGTAGGCCTGGATGAATTTATTCAGAAAATAGAAAGTGGATGGACAGAGGTGGATGTGATTATTGCCACCCCTTCCGTCATGCCAAAGATTGGTAAATTAGGTAAGGTATTAGGCCCTCGTAACCTGATGCCTAACCCCAAAACAGGGACTGTGACACAGGATATTGCCAATGCTATTTCTGCTGTTAAAGGCGGTAAGATTACTTTTAAAGTAGATAAAGCCGGAATAATTCATGCCTCCATTGGCAGGGTTTCGTTTCCGGCGGAAAAAATAGAACAAAATTCCAGCGAGCTGCTGAGTGCGATTATTAAATTGAAGCCATCTACCGCTAAAGGAATTTATTTAAAAGCCGTGTCTATGGCTACTTCCATGAGTCCCGGGCTGAGTGTTGATACTAAATCAATTTTAAACTAACAGAACCATGACTAAGACACAAAAGGACGAAGCCATAGAAGTATTGAAAGGCAAATTTTCTCAATATACTAATTTCTATCTGGCAGATTCATCTTCTCTTACTGTGGAACAGATTAACACCTTACGAAAGGTTTGTTTTGAGAAAAGTGTAGAAATGCGTGTGGCCAAAAATACCCTGATTCGTAAAGCGCTTGAATCTCTGAATAATGAAGGATACGCAGGAGTGTATGATTCATTAAAAGGCCAGACGGCTATTATGTTTTCTGAAAATGCAAAAGCGCCTGCAGTTATTATCAGTGGTTTTCGTAGAGCAAATAATGCTGAAAGGCCGGTGTTGAAGGCTGCTTTTATTGATACAGATGTGTTTGTTGGCGATGATCAATTGGAATCATTAAGCAACCTGAAATCCAAGCATGAATTAATCGGCGAGATCATCGGACTCTTACAATCTCCTGCCAAGAATGTCATCAGCGGGTTGCAATCAGGTGGGAATAAGCTTGCAGGTATATTAAAGACTTTAAGTGAAAAGAAATAAGAGTAAGATAGTGGAGATAGGTTTTTTGTAGAGATTTTAAAATTCATCATTCAAACTTCCTTGTTCATTATTTATCATTCATTTGGCTTCCAAGCCCTAACATAAATTAAATTTTGTAATCATTTTTTAAAACAATCGTAAAAATGGCTGATTTAAAAGTTTTCGCTGAACAATTAGTTGGTTTGACCGTGAAGGAGGTCAACGAACTGGCTCAAATCCTCAAAGAGGAATATGGCATAGAACCCGCCGCTGCCGCTCCAGTGGTAGTTGCAGGCGGAGGTGCCGGGGCCGGAGCCGCTGCAGCAGAAGAAAAGACTGCATTTGATGTAATATTGAAAGCTGCAGGTGCTAATAAGCTTCAGGTAGTAAAAGTGGTGAAAGAACTTACAGGTCTTGGGTTGAAAGAAGCCAAGGAATTGGTTGACGGAGCTCCGAAACCTATAAAGGAAGGAGTCACTAAGGCTGAAGCAGACGAATTGGCTGCTAAATTGAAAGATACCGGCGCTGAAGTAGAGGTAAAATAAATACCCGACTTCATAATATGCCAGGCTTTCAACCAACTATTATACCAAGATGTTATAACAGGTCAAAAGCGCGTAAGTGCCTTTGACCTTTTTCCCTGTCCGCCTGTGGCGGGCTTATATGTGTCTTAATCCAGAACACAAAATATGTCTCAAACAGCAATCCAGGCCAACGGAAGAGTTGATTTCGGAAAAATAAAGCAGGTAGCGGAAACCCCTGATTTATTGGCCATACAAATCCAATCATTTAAGGATTTTTTCCAATTAGAAACTACACCGGACAAGCGTATAGTGGAGGGGCTTTTTAAGGTGTTCAATGAGAATTTTCCAATTAATGATACAAGGAATATCTTTAATCTGGAATTTCTTGATTATTATGTAGATCCTCCACGCTATACCATTGAAGAGTGCATAGAACGCGGGCTGACTTATGCTGTTCCGCTGAAAGCTAAGCTGCGTCTTAGCTGTAATGACGAAGAGCATGTGGATTTTCAAACTATTGTACAGGATGTGTTTTTGGGGAACATCCCTTATATGACTCCCCGCGGCACTTTTGTAATTAATGGCGCCGAAAGGGTAGTGGTTTCCCAGTTACACCGTTCTCCCGGCGTATTTTTTGGTCAGTCTGTACATCCGAATGGAACCAGAATTTATTCCGCCAGGGTGATTCCTTTTAAAGGAGCCTGGATGGAATTTGCTACTGACATTAATAACGTCATGTATGCCTATATAGACCGTAAAAAGAAATTTCCTGTCACTACGCTGCTGCGTTCTATCGGTTATGAAACTGATAAAGATATTCTGGAGCTTTTTGGTATGGCAGATGAGGTGAAAGCCGATAAGGATACATTAGAAGCCAATAAGGGCAAGAAACTGGCTGCCCGCGTATTAAGAAGCTGGGTAGAAGATTTCGTGGATGAAGATACCGGCGAAGTGGTTTCCATAGAAAGAAATGAGGTAGTGCTGGAACGTGATAGTGTAATAGATGATGAAAATATTGATCTGATCCTTGAGATGGGCGCTGAGACTGTTTTTGTGCAAAAAGAAGAAGTCAGCGGCGATTATTCCATTATTTATAATACCCTGAACAAGGATACCTCCAACTCAGAATTGGAAGCAGTGCAGCATATCTATCGCCAATTGCGTGGTTCTGATGCACCGGATGATGAAACCGCAAGGGGTATTATTGATAAATTATTTTTCTCAGATAAGCGTTATGACCTGGGCGAAGTTGGCCGATATAAAATAAACAGGAAGCTAAACTTAGATACTTCCCCCGAAACTAAAGTATTAACGAAGGTGGATATTATTTCTATCATTAAATACTTAGTTAGACTGACGAACGGGAAAGCGGAAATTGATGATATCGATCACCTGAGTAACCGCCGTGTACGCACGGTAGGAGAGCAGCTATATGCTCAATTTGGAATAGGGCTGGCGCGTATGGCAAGAACTATTCGTGAAAGGATGAATGTAAGGGATAATGAAGTATTTACTCCGGTGGATCTGATCAATGCACGTACGCTTTCTTCCGTGATTAACTCATTCTTTGGAACATCTCAGTTATCCCAGTTCTTAGACCAGACTAATCCGCTTTCTGAAATTACAAATAAGCGCAGGATTTCCGCCTTGGGACCTGGAGGATTAAGCCGTGAACGTGCCGGATTTGAAGTGCGTGATGTGCATTATTCTCACTATGGCCGTCTTTGTACTATTGAAACACCTGAAGGCCCGAATATCGGGTTGATATCTACTTTATGTGTACATGCCAAGATTAACGGCATGGGCTTCATTGAAACCCCTTACCGGAAGGTAAAAGACGGAAAGGTGGATATGACTAAAATAGAATATCTCAGCGCTGAAGAAGAAGATCTGGTTAAGATTGCCCAGGCAAACGCTCCTTTAGATGAGGCGGGGAATCTGATAAATGATAAAATAAAAGCTAGGGAAACAGGCGATTTTCCCGTACTGGATAGGAATGAGGTGGAATATATGGATATCGCACCTAATCAGATTGTAGGATTAAGCGCATCACTGATTCCGTTTTTGGAACATGATGATGCTAACCGCGCACTGATGGGATCGAACATGCAACGCCAGGCCGTTCCGCTTATTATTCCCCAGGTACCAATTGTCGGAACTGGATTAGAAGGTAAAGCAGCCCGAGATTCACGCTTACAAATAACTGCAGAGGGCAATGGAGTGATAGAATATGTAGATGCTAATCAGATTCACGTTCGTTATAATCGTGGAGAGGAAGAAAGATTGGTGTCGTTTGAAGGAGATCTGAAAGTTTATACTTTAACTAAGTTTAAAAAGACAAACCAGAGCACCTGTATGAACCTGCGGCCCTGTGTTAAAAAAGGACAGAAGATAAAAGAAGGTGATTTCCTGACGGATGGATATGCTATCAAAGACGGAGAGCTGGCGCTTGGCCGTAATCTGAAAGTGGCATTCATGCCATGGAAGGGATACAACTTTGAAGATGCCATTGTTATTTCAGAAAAAGTGGTAAGGGAAGATTTATTTACTTCTGTACATATTGACGGGTATGAGCTGGAAGTGCGCGAAACCAAGCTTGGGCCTGAAGAATTAACTCCCGATATTCCTAATGTTAGTGAAGAAGCGACTAAAGACCTTGATGAAAACGGCGTTATCCGTGTGGGCGCACATGTCAAAGAAGGAGATATTCTTATCGGTAAAATAACACCAAAGGGAGAAAGCGATCCTACCCCGGAAGAAAAATTGTTGCGTGCTATTTTTGGAGATAAAGCCGGTGATGCAAAAGATGCTTCTTTGAAAGCACCTCCTTCTACCGAAGGTATAGTATTGGAAAAGAATCTTTTTTCACGGGTTAAGAAAGATAAGAGCATTAAAGCACAGGAAAAAGCTTCTCTGGAAAAATTAGAAAAGATTCATAAGAAGAATGTCGAGGATCTGAAGATATTGCTGATAGAAAAATTGCAGCAGTTGCTGAAGGATAAGGAAAGCACAGGTATAACGAATAATTTCGGAGAAATACAAATTGCAAAAGGATCGAAATTCACTGCTAAAAGCCTGAATGGAATTGATTACCTGAATATAAATCCGCTTGAATGGACAGAAGACGGGAAGACGAATTCCTTAGTGAATGTCATGCTGCACAATTACAATATTAAATACAATGAAGAGCTCGGTCGCTACAAACGGGAAAAGTTCAATATTTCCATAGGCGATGAATTGCCGGCGGGCGTATTAAAGTTGGCTAAAGTTTATCTTGCCAGCAAGCGTAAGCTGAAAGTAGGCGATAAAATGGCAGGCCGTCATGGAAATAAAGGTATTGTGGCTAAGATTGTCCGTGATGAAGATATGCCTTTCTTAGAAGACGGTACTCCTGTTGACATTGTATTGAATCCGTTAGGCGTGCCCTCCCGAATGAACATTGGGCAAATTTACGAAACGGTGCTGGGCTGGGCCGGACAGGAACTGGGAATTAAGTTTGCCACGCCTATTTTTGATGGTGCCAGCACGGAAGAAATTGCCGGTTGGATAGATAAGGCTCAACTACCCAGCTTCGGTCATACCTATTTATATGACGGTGAAACCGGTGAACGTTTTGACCAAAAAGCCACGGTAGGAGTCATTTATATGCTGAAGCTTCATCACATGGTAGATGATAAGATGCATGCCCGCTCTATCGGACCGTATAGCCTTATTACCCAACAGCCTTTGGGTGGTAAAGCTCAGTTTGGAGGCCAGCGTTTCGGAGAAATGGAAGTATGGGCATTAGAAGCCTACGGTGCTTCTAACATTCTTCAGGAATTACTGACGATCAAATCTGATGACATTGTGGGCAGAGCCAAGGCTTATGAAACTATCGTAAAAGGAGAAAATTTACCCAAGCCGGGTGTACCCGAATCATTTAATGTATTGATTCACGAATTAAGAGGCTTGGGATTGGATTTAAAATTTGAATAAATCTTATATAAGGAGATAAACAAATGGCGCTTAAAAAAGAAAATCGTCCGAAATCAAATTTCAGCGAAATTACCATCACGCTTTCCTCACCAGATGTAGTGCTGGAGCGTTCTTATGGTGAAGTGCTGAAACCTGAAACCATCAATTACCGGACTTACAAGCCGGAACGTGACGGGTTGTTTTGTGAACGCATTTTTGGTCCTGTAAAGGATTATGAATGTTATTGTGGAAAGTATAAGCGTATCCGTTATAAAGGTATTGTCTGCGACCGTTGTGGTGTAGAAGTAACTGAAAAGAAGGTACGGCGTGAACGTATGGGACATATCAAATTGGTTGTCCCTGTAGTTCATATTTGGTACTTCAAATCTTTACCTAATAAGATAGGGTATTTATTAGGCGTAAGCTCCAAAAAAATGGAGTCTATTATTTATTATGAACGCTATGTGGTTATTCAACCAGGCGTCGTGGGTGAGAAAGTAAATCAAATGGATTTGCTGACTGAGGAGGAATATTTAGATATACTTGATTCTCTTCCGAAGGATAATCAGCTTTTACCCGATGAAGATCCCAATAAGTTTATTGCAAAAATGGGAGCAGAATCCGTACACATGCTATTATCCCGCATAAAGTTGGATGAGCTGTCTTATCAATTGCGTAACCAGGCTGCAACGGAAACTTCTCAGCAGCGAAAAGCTGAAGCATTGAAAAGACTAAGTGTGGTAGAGGCCTTTCGTGATGCAAACAGCCGCGTAGAAAACCGTCCGGAATGGATGGTCATGCAATATATTCCTGTCATTCCTCCGGAATTGCGCCCGTTGGTTCCTCTTGATGGTGGACGTTTTGCGTCTTCCGATTTGAATGATCTTTATCGCCGTGTGATTATCAGAAATAACCGCCTAAAACGGTTGATGGAAATTAAGGCTCCTGAGGTCATTCTTCGCAATGAAAAAAGAATGCTGCAGGAAGCAGTAGATTCTTTGTTTGATAATTCACGTAAATCCAATGCGGTAAAGGCAGAAGGTGGACGCGCACTGAAGTCTTTGAGTGATGTGCTTAAAGGCAAGCAGGGGCGTTTCCGCCAGAATTTATTGGGTAAACGTGTGGATTATTCCGGCCGTTCTGTAATCGTGGTTGGCCCTGAATTGAAGTTACATGAATGTGGGCTTCCGAAGGATATGGCGGCTGAATTATTCAAACCTTTTATCATCCGTAAATTAATTGAGAGAGGCATTGTAAAAACGGTGAAGTCAGCCAAGAAATTAGTTGACCGTAAAGAAGCAGTGGTTTGGGATATCCTGGAGAATATTTTGAAAGGGCATCCTGTAATGCTGAACCGTGCTCCTACCTTACACCGCCTTTCTATTCAGGCTTTCCAGCCTAAATTGGTAGAAGGTAAAGCTATTCAACTGCATCCTTTGGTATGTTCTGCCTTTAATGCGGACTTTGACGGAGACCAGATGGCGGTTCACGTCCCTTTAAGCAGTGCTGCAATTTTAGAAGCTCAGTTACTGATGCTTTCTTCCCATAATATTTTAAATCCTCAAAATGGTACTCCCATCACATTGCCGTCTCAGGACATGGTATTGGGACTTTATTATATTACCAAAGGAAGGAAATCAACTAAAGAAGTAAAGGTAAGAGGAGAGGGCAAGGTGTTTTATTCTCCGGAAGAGGTACTGATTGCATATAACGAGAAACGGGTGGAATTACATGCCTGGATTAAAGTGAGGGTAATGGTCAGGAATGAAAAAGGAGAATTGGAAAGTAAATTAGTGGAAACTACGGTCGGCAGGGTATTTTTTAACCAGGCGGTACCCGTGGAAGTGGGGTATATTAATCAAATACTGACTAAAAAATCTCTCCGGGAAATTATTGGTAATATAATCAAGCTGACGAATGTCCCTAAGACTGCTAAATTTCTTGATGAAATTAAGGAATTAGGATTTCGTATGGCTTATAAAGGTGGATTGTCCTTTAGCATCAATGATCTGATTGTCCCTGACCAGAAGCAGGATTTAATTGAGTCTGCACAGGCGGAAGTGGAGGAAGTATGGGATAACTATAACCTTGGTTTAATCACGAATAATGAACGTTATAACCAGATCATTGATATTTGGTCTCGTGTGGATACGCGTGTTACGGAAACTCTTATCCGCGAATTAGCCGATGACAAGCAGGGATTTAATTCAGTGTATATGATGTTGGATTCCGGCGCCCGCGGTTCCAAGCAGCAGATTAAGCAGCTTGCAGGCATTCGTGGATTAATGGCTAAGCCGCGTAAGAGTGGTTCTACCGGTTCCGAAATTATTGAAAATCCCATTCTCGCTAATTTTAAGGATGGGTTGAGCGTATTGGAATATTTTATTTCCACCCACGGTGCACGTAAAGGCTTGGCGGATACAGCATTAAAGACTGCCGACGCCGGTTATCTTACCCGTCGTTTGGTGGATGTGGCTCAGGACGTAGTCATTAATGAAGAAGATTGCGGAACGCTTCGTGGTATTGAAATCACCTCATTGAAAGATAATGAAGATATAGTTGAACCGTTATATGACCGTATTCTGGGGCGTACTTCTCTTCATGATGTTTATAATCCCCAAACCGATGATTTAATAGTGGAAGCAGGGGAGGAAATCACTGAAGAAATTGCACAGAGGATTGAAGAGAGTGGAATTGATTCAGTCGAAATTCGTTCAGTGCTTACTTGTGAAAGCCGCCGCGGAGTATGTGTAAAATGCTATGGTAAAAATTTAGCCAGCGGATATATGGCACAGAAAGGTGACGCCGTGGGTATTATAGCCGCACAGTCTATCGGTGAGCCGGGGACACAGCTAACCTTGCGTACTTTTCACGTGGGTGGTATTGCAGGTTCGACAACAGTAGATTCTCAGTTGTCTGCAAAATTTGATGGTACTGTTCATTTCGATGGATTGCGTGCTACAGGTTATACCAATCTGGAAGGAGATAATGTGCAGGTTGTGATTGGACGCACCGGTGAGGTCAGGATCGTAGATTCTAAGAATGACCGGCTGCTGACCACCCATAATATTCCGTATGGTTCTACCCTGTTGGTAAAAGACGGACAAAAGGTATCAAAGGGAGATTTGATTTGCACCTGGGATCCATTCAACGCCGTAATCATTTCTGAATTAAGCGGTGAAGTAGAATTTGAAAATATCATTGAAGGCATTACCTTCCGTGAAGAAGCTGATGAGCAAACAGGCCATCGCGAAAAAGTAGTAATCGAAACCAAGGATAAAACCAAGATACCTTCTCTTATCATTAAGAATGCCAAGCAACAGAAATCTTATAACCTGCCTGTTGGGTCGCATATTACGGTGAACGAAGGAGACAACGTCCAATCCGGACAGGTTTTGGTAAAGATTCCACGAGTTCTCGGTAAACTAAAGGATATAACTGGCGGTCTGCCTCGCGTAACTGAATTGTTTGAGGCAAGAAACCCCTCTAATCCCGCTATTGTTTCTGAGATAGATGGCGTGGTTTCTTTCGGAAATATCAAACGTGGTAACCGTGAAATCGTAATTGAGGCGAAAGACGGTGTGGTAAAGAAATATTTGGTTCCTTTGACTAAACATATTCTGGTACAGGAAAGTGACTTTATCAAAGCCGGGACTTCTTTATCCGAAGGCGCTACGGCACCGTCCGATATCCTGAGCATTAAAGGTCCTCATGCAGTGCAAGGGTATTTGGTAAATGAAATTCAGGAAGTATATCGTTTGCAGGGTGTGAAGATCAATGATAAGCATATTGAGGTAATCGTTCGTCAGATGATGCGTAAGGTGTCTATTGAAGATCCGGGAGATACTAAATTCTTAGAAGGTGAGACAGTGGATAAATTTGAATTCCTGGAAGAAAATGATCAGATATTTGATAAAAAAGTAGTGAGCGAACCGGGTGATTCTACTTCCTTAAAGGCAGGACAAATCGTAAGCCTCCGACAGTTGCGTGAAGAAAACTCACAATTACGCCGTGCAGATAAAAAAGTGGTGGAATACCGTGATGCACAGCCGGCTACTTCCAGCCCGTTACTGCTCGGAATTACCAAGGCATCTTTAGGGACTCACAGTTGGATTTCCGCTGCTTCATTCCAGGAAACCACCAAAGTCCTTTCACAGGCTGCTATTAATGCGAAACGCGATGAAATGCTCGGATTGAAAGAGAATGTAATCACAGGCCATCAGATACCTGCCGGTACCGGTCTGAAGGATTTTGATAATATCATTGTGGGATCTAAAGAGGAATATGATTTGCTGCGTACTTCGAGGGAAGTCCTGCAGTATGATGAAGAAGAATAAAAAAACTATAACTCCTGAAGGAGTAAGGAGCTGATGCAAACAACTTCTTACTCCTTTTTTATTTTCAATCAAACATTGAAAATTGAGCATGGCGCCTGAGGATTCAAAGAACTTTCTTGTCCGTAAGGACTCTCCAATGGAGTTCTGTGAACCTTCGGAGAACATTGAGCATGGCTTATTGAACATTAAATAATGATCACAATGAAAAAATTATCGTTGATTTTAAATGCGGTACTGTTCGTGCTGGTGGCTGTTTTATTCTATTTGCATTTTAATGCCAAAAAGAACTCCGTAGCTGCCATAGGTATGACTACTAATGCTGCCGCGCAGAACGCTTCTGACTCGCATTCATTAAGCATTGCTTACGTTAATATTGATTCTCTGGAAGCGCACTATGCTTATTTCCAACAAAAAAAAGCAGAACTGGATAAAGAACAAGCATCTATTCAGAATGACCTTAGCAGTCGTGCCAGGACTTTGCAGGATGAAGTGGCCGCTTTGCAGAAAAAAGCAGCTACTATGACCCAGGCACAGGGTGAAGCGGCCCAAAAATCCATTATGCAAAAACAGCAGGCTTTACAACAAAGAGAACAGGATTTAAGGCAGAAATTTATGCAGGAACAACAAAACTTCAACTTAGACCTCCATAATCGTCTGAGCATTTTCCTTAAAAAATATAACGAAAACAAGCATTATTCTTACATCCTTTCTTATTCGGAAATGGCTTCAGATATCTTATTAAAAGATACGGCCTATGACATCACTGCCGATGTAATTAAAGGATTGAATGAAGCAGACGTTAAATAATCAACCTGTATTTTTTAATAAAGTGACTGGTATCAGGCATTCTTTATAATTATGCCTGATTCTTATAATCCCGTGAAATTGCGCCCCTGGTAATTATCCAGGTGATCCGGTTCAGCGTTTTATCATCTCATATCGCTGTCCATGAAAATATTTTCCCTCAATTTCATTAAAAATAATAACTTACTGCCCGAAAAAACCTTCCCAGCCATGCCCGAATCTAATTCTATAGTTGCAACCGGCACAGCCGAACAGGGGGAAACATCTTTTAAACGTTCTATGACCCTTTTTGACGGCGTTATGCTGGTCTCAGGCGTGATGATAGGTTCCGGCATTTTTCTTACCAGCGCCGAAATATCCAGAACGGTGGGCGGAGCAGGATGGATGATGCTTGTTTGGGTGATTGGCGGCTTTATGACTATTGTCGGCGCTATGAGCTATGGCGAATTATCTGCGCTTTATCCTCGTGCGGGCGGGCAATATGTTTTTCTTCGTGAAGCCTATAATCCTTTGATTGGCTTTTTGTATGGGTGGGCTTATTTTGTGGTCATTGAATGTGGAACTATTGCTGCCGTGGCAGTCGCGTTCGCTAAGTATTTGGCATTTATTGTGCCCGGGTTAAGCGAAAATCATTATTTACTTTCTATTGGAAACTTCCATATTTCTGTTGCTCAGATAGTCGCTATTTTGTTGATTGTGCTATTGAGCTTTATCAATACCAAAGGAATCAATAAGGGAAGATTGATTCAGGGTATTTTTACGGTTGCAAAAATATTAGCATTAGCCTTGCTGATTATTTTTGGCATAGGCGCCTTAAGATCCGGTGTTTTGTCAGCTAACTGGGCTGATGCCTGGAAAGGATTTCATTATAGTGCTATCCGTACGGGAAGCGCTTCGGTTACTTTTACGCAGGCAATCAGCTCACACGGAGTGGAGCTAATCGGCTTGATAGGAGTGGCTATGGTCGGATCGCTCTTTTCCAGCGATGCATGGAACAGCGTTACCATGATTGCATCCGAAGTAAAAAATCCAAAAAGAAACGTAGCCAAGAGCTTATTTTTTGGAACATCGCTTGTAACGGTTATATATATACTCTGTAACTTTATTTATATAGCCGTCCTTCCCATGCATGATATAGCTTTTGCACCTGCAGACCGTGTGGCAGCCTCTGCTTCCTTTTACATATTTGGAGAAATAGGCGCTATCATTATAGCAGCCATTATTATGATTTCCACATTTGGTTGCAACAATGGCTTGATATTGAGCGGAGCAAGAGTTTATTACACGATGGCAGAGGATAAGCTGTTCTTTCGGAAAACAGCCAGGCTGAATAAACATGGCGTACCTGAACATGGTATCTGGATGCAATGTATATGGGCATCGTTGCTTTGTCTTTCGGGAACTTATAGCGATCTGCTGAATTATATCATCTTTGTAGTATTGATATTCTACATTCTTAGTATTGCTGGCATTTATATTTTGAGAAAAAAATATCCGGATGCAGAACGCACTTATAAAGCGCCAGGATATCCTATATTGCCGGCCATTTATATTTTACTTGCGGTTATTATTTGTATTTCGTTGTTGGTATATAGGCCTTTATATACCTGGCCCGGATTAATTTTAGTGATTATTGGAATTCCGCTGTATTATATTTTGATGAAGAAGAAAAAGAGTGGAATTGTTTGATGGCTTTATTGCTGGATGATTAAATTGTTTTTTAGTTAATGTTTGATTGCAGCAATTGCTAAAGTCGTATAAAATGAGTGAAGCTTTAAGTTGAAAGAAATTAACAGCCTCTAATACAAAATATATGACAAAAAAAGATTTCTTCGTATTGCTAATAAAGCTATTCGGCTTATACTCAATTATTGCTGCTATATTTTCAGTCCTACCAAGCGATATCCCATTTGCTTTATCAACCATTAACATGATGTCGATAATTTGGATTATTTTCGTATTGGTCATCGTAATTGGGCTGTTTGTTTTGTTGATTTTCAAGTCGGAAAGAATCGTCAAATTACTTAAATTAGAGAGTGGTTTTGATGATGACAAAATTGAATTAGGAAAATTTAATTCTGCAGAAATTATTAAGGTTGGATCGTTTATTATAGGTGGACTTTTGATTATTGATAACATTCCGGTGTTTTTAAATCATACCTTTTTTGCTTTCAAAAATAGCTTAATTGGAAATAATTATGGACAGGATGTTAAATTTTATTGGGCTTTAAGTGCCATAAAAATAATCTTAGGTTTTCTTCTTGTAACGAAATTTGCTTTTGTAGCAAACCTGTTTCAAAAATCAAAAAACAGCAACGAATCAATAATGGACAAATAATTAGACGTTTTGAACACAGGTGATCCAGAAATAATTTAATTGAATTTTTGAGATGAATTTGATTATGAGTTTACTGGTTTACCCATGTTGCTAAAATATCTAACGTGTGTCAATCCACCAAATTGCAGGTTTATGCACTGCTTTATAATCTTTTATGACTATAAATCTTCCTTCTTTTTATCTTAACATAAAATGATCATTATTCCACCATATTTAAGACCCGGAGATACAATTGGCATCACTTGCCCTGCCAGCAAAATGGAAAGATCTGCTGCAGAATATGCGGGTGAAGTGCTGGAATCCTGGGGATACAAGGTCATTATTGGAGAAACGGCAGGTAACGCATTTCATAATTTTTCTGCTCCAGACGAACTAAGATTGCAGGAATTGCAACAAATGTTGGATAATGATCATATCAAAGCCATTCTCTTCGGTCGCGGTGGATATGGAGTAATTCGTATCTTGGATGAGATTGATTTTACAAAGTTTCAAAAAAACCCTAAATGGATTTGCGGATATAGCGATGTTACCGCTTTGCTTACCCACATTTATACGCGTTATGATATTGCATCTGTCCATTCCGTGATGTGCAGTGGTATTACACCGGAAACTAAAGATAACCAATACGTCCAAAGTTTAAGACAGCAGCTTTCCGGTGAAAAAACAAGCTATCATTTTTCTACAAATGAAATGAACAGAATAGGTAATTGTGAAGGTGAATTATTGGGCGGAAATTTATCTTTATTGGTTAATCTGTCCGGTACTGTTTCCCAGCCTGATACTAAGAATAAGCTGTTGTTTATCGAAGACATTGGAGAATATCGTTATTCCGTTGACAGGATGATGATTAACCTGAAACGCTCGGGCTGGCTTGAAGGCTTAAATGGGTTAATTGTTGGAAGCTTTAGTGAAAGTAAAGAAACGGAAACTCCTTTTGGGCAGACAGAGTATGAAATGATCCGTGATAAAGTAAAAGAATATGATTATCCGGTTGCCTTTGGATTTCCCGTAGGACATCAAAAAGAAAATTATGCGCTGAAAATAGGAGGGGAGTACAGATTGACGATATCAGACAATTGTGTATTGGAAGAAATTTAAAGACAAAACAGATAGAAAAATAGTGAATAGAAACTTGCTTTGCTATGTTTTAATTATAGAATAAGGCTCTTTATTGACCCACAAAACGTTCCGGAGGAACGTTGATTATCAAGTACCATTCTATTGTTTACCTACGAAATGTTCCTCTGGAACAACTGTCGTTCCAGAGGAACGCATTATTGGTAATAGATATAAATCAACATAGGTAAATGTTCCGGAGGAACATTTCGTGACAAATTGGGGGTATTTAAATGCCTCTTTCTGTTTAATTAATTAATGAGTTTGGAGTTTGGCTTTATCTCTTTACTTTTGTCTTTTTACCATCGCCTGAGGCGAGCTTTTATCCTGATTATCCATGCAACCGGCAAAGAACGATAAAAAAATTAATCTCTTATATCCACTCGCCTGGTGTGCGTTTCTGGTAATACCCGTTTTCCTTTTATATAACGGATGGAAACATCATAATTTTTTGGTGGTGATAGCTGCCTGTATAGCAATAACCGGATTCAGCACTTTAATCGTTATAGCAGTACGCCATAACCGGAAAATTGCCAGGGACCGGAATTCAAAATAAAACGTTAATTTTGTCCATTACTCTCGTCTTCGGGTGGGATAAGTTCTTACTAATAAATTTTATTCATTTTAATATTAAAACTAAAGTATATGCCTTGTGGAGGTTGTGGAGTTACTGCAGGTGGTACGCCGGCAGGATGTAGAAGCAATGGAGGATGCAACAGTGGCGGATGTAACAGAATGAACGTTTTTGACTGGTTGGCTTCCATACCGTTAAGTGAACAATCAACGCCTTTCGATATCATAGAAGTGAGCTTTAACCAGGGAAGCCGTAAAGACTTTTTTCGCAATTCATCACGCCAGTTGTTTGAAAAAGGCCAGATGGTAGCCGTTGAAGGTGTGGGTGGATTTGATGTGGGTGAAGTTTCACTTTCCGGTGAATTAGTCAGGCTCCAGATGAAAAAAAAGCGGGTAAACGACTTACCAGAAATCAAGAAAGTATTACGTGCTGCATCTGAAGATGATCTGAAGAAGATGCACGAAAATAAGGCCAGGGAAAAGGAAACTTTAATCCGGTCCCGGGCCATAGCACGTTCCCTTGGTTTGGAAATGAAGCTGGCTGAAGTAGAAATACAGGCGGATGGCAGAAAAGCCACTTTTTTTTATACCGCAGATACGCGTGTTGACTTTCGCGAGCTGATAAAAAAATATGCTTCTGACTTTCATGTAAAAGTAGAAATGCGCCAGATTGGCGCCCGCCAGGAAGCAGCTAAAGTCGGTGGCATCGGCACTTGTGGGAGGGAGTTGTGTTGTTCTACCTGGCTCTCAGATTTCAAATCCGTCAGCACTACTGCTGCGCGTTATCAAAATCTTTCTATTAATCAAAGCAAGCTTTCCGGTCAATGCGGCAGGCTGAAATGTTGCCTGAATTATGAATTAGACACTTATCTGGATGCATTGAAAGATTTTCCTGATAATGCTGATTCACTTGAAACGGCCACTGGTACTATATATCTACAGAAAAAAGATATTTTTAAGAACCTGATGTGGTATTCTTATCAGGGAAGCAGTACGCAATATCCGTTAGCTATCACACGTGTAAAAGAGATTCGTGAGATGAACGAGAAGGGGCAGAAGCCCGATGAGCTTGGCCAGGTAGAAATTGAAGTAGTGCCTAAAGAAGGCGAAGAACATACTTTCGTGGATGTGGTAGGGCAGATTAGCTTGCGCTCCTTTGAGCGTGCCGGCAAAAAACGAAAGAAAAGAAATCAGGATCACCCGCAGAATAAATTCCGCAATAATAACGGAAGGCCCCGGAATGATAATCAAGGACAATAGGGGTGGGACAGAGATGGGTATTCCGAGAAAAATAACTTTTGAGGCCGTGCCTGTCGTCAGGCAAGTTTGAAACTTTGGAGGAGGCTCCTTCAGAGTGTCATTTTTTGACTTTTCGGAGTGGACACAAGTCTGATGCTCTTGAATCTTCTAATTCACGGTTTTTTAATTTCTGCAAATTCGTATCTTTAGGAATTTTCTCTCATGAAGATATGATATTACCTTAATATGGATATTCATCTGACAAACAATGTACAGGCCGAATCGCTGAAATTGCTTTTTGAAGCCGTATTCCGCCATGCCACTATGGGCATATTAATTACAGATCAACAAGGGAAAATTATTTTAGTCAATCAGTTTGCTTTAAAAGAATTTGGATATGACGAAGCAGAACTCATTGGCAAATCAGTAGAACAGCTCATTCCTCAACGTTTTCATGAACATCATGTTGATTATAGAAAAACGTATCATCATCATGCAGAAACCCGTGCTATGGGTGCAGGCCGCGATTTGTTTGGATTAAGAAAAGACAGCAGTGAG
>SCQV01000003.1 GCA_004299085.1 Chitinophagaceae bacterium
GCGAATTCAGCTACAAGTTTAATAGAAGATATTTTGGACAACGGCTATTCGATAGATTGCTCGTAGCTACCCTGAGTAACCCTTGGTACGCCACCTTGCACAATAGCGGATAGTCATTAATATTTGAATATCTGCCTGCAATAATAGTACAGAAGAATACCAGCCATTTAGCTGTTTTCTTAGTTGGTGAAAAGTAATATCCTGTTGTACAAATGACAAAGAATTGGTGGTCTGCTGAATAATCTTTTGCTTTTTGATTACCCCTCCGTCATAAACCAACTGCTCCAAATTTAAAGTGGCGCGGTACTGATCTTTGGGAACTTCCGGAATATGAAGGCTTGGAATTTTAATAGGAATGGTAGTTACTTCAGATTGATAGGTGGCTGTTCCCTGTAACGAAAGCTGGGGAAGATATAGGCTATTCAGATTTTGGACAGCCAAGCCCAGCTTTTGCCGTAATAAAGGTGTTTGCTGCAGAAGTGGATAATTTTTTTCTGCTAACTCGTAGCATTGGCTCAGGCTCAGCGAATTATTGCTTTGCGCATGGATTATTCCTGGAAGAAATAAAACAGTAAGAGGGAGCAGCTTGATTTTCATTTTTTAACTTATTTATTTAACCAAATAGTTAATTTGTATTTAAAAAGAGGTCAATATTTTTTTGGATCGATCCGGCTATTTTTTATGATGGATTATTTATTGCAGGCCTTAGAGCAGCTAATACAAATTCAGGGACTTGCTTTTTGCGCTCCTCCACAAACATCTGAAATTGCCACTGATCTATTCCAAATATGGACTTAATCAATGGGCCTGCTGCAAATGGAAACACACAAAGTGATATAATATTGATCATTAATTGCGGCGGACTGACTTGCCTTATTGACCCATGGCTGATAGAATCCTGTATTTGAAGAAAGAATTTTTGAAGATGGAATTCTATTTCTTTCTCTTTAAAAAATTGAATGATCCGGCGCGGATCCTGGTGGATTTCGTGCAATACGAACAAAGGCAAATAGGGATTTTCCGAAAGCATGGAAATATACCGCACGCATATCGTAGTGATCTTTTCTTCAAGCGACATGTCATTATCCACAATATCTTTAATGGATACAAGAAGTTTCTGCAAAGCTTCGCGAAAAATCATCTCAAACAATCTGCTTTTGTTTCTGAAATAATAATGCAATAGCGCCTTGTTAATGCCGGCTTCATCAGCAATATCCTGCATCCTCGCCCCGCTCATTCCTTTTTGAAGGAACACATTTCTGGCTGCTTCTAAAATAAGTTGCTCCGTAGATGGATCCACTTCGTTCATTATCTATATAGTTTAACCAAATGGTTAATACGGAACAAAGGTATAATGATTTTTCATCTTATAAAATTTATTTTTTGGAAAAATAAAAAAGGGCTGCAATTTGTGATGCAGCCCTGATCCTTTTTAAGAAAATGAGATTTTATCGTTTATTAGAAAGCTTCGCCTCTATGCTGAGTGTTGCATGAGGGACGGCGCGCAAACGGGCTTTATCAATTAATTTACCCGTAACGCGGCAAATGCCGTACGTTTTATTTTCGATACGTACCAGCGCTTTTTCAAGGTGGTCAATATATTGAATCTGCCGGCTGGCCAACTGGCTCAGTTGTTCTCTTTCCATGGTGCCGCTGCCGTCTTCTACACCCATGTATTTATTTTCGGTATCATCGGTACCGGCTTCATCTTTTCTGGTGATGAGGCCCTGGAGATAGATCAGTTCCTTCCTTGCGGATTCTAATTTCCGTTGAATAAGATCTTTAAACTCCTGTAATTCATTATCGCTGTACCGTTTCCGCGGCCCATTGTTTTCAATGGGGGTATCTAAAATAGAAGGCTCAGGCTTATAAACAAACTTTGGCTTTTCCGTTGATTTTGCAGAACCGGAATCTTTCTTTGTAAGCGGTTTAGCGGCAACAGGCGTATGGTTATTGTGCATCTTTTCATGATCTATTTCCACTTTATGGCCTTTCGTCTTCGGAGTATAAACCGCCTTTTCGGAAGGTGACACCAGAGTTCTCTCTTTGTGAGAAGATTTATTGGCAGTTTCCTTCCTATTGGTAGTTTTCCCTTTTGCAACGCTTATTTTAGCCGTCTTTTTTGCAGACACTTCTTTAGTTTTCTTCACAATAGCTTTTTTTACAATGCTTTTTTTATTTTCCTTTTCCCCGGGAGCCGCTTTTTTCCTGGCAATAGTTTTGGGTGTCGCCCCAGTTTTCTTTTTATTCTTGCTTTTTGAAGCGGCAATAGCTTCCTTCTTAGTCAAGGACTTGGGAGACTTGCTTTTAGCGCTTTTATCCGCTTTTTTCGTGGCAGTTTTCTTGCCGGTTCCTACGGTTTTCTTTTTACTTGCCATAGTCGCTGTTTTTGAGTACTAACACATTCAATTTAATATCATTAACCTCAATTGCAGTCCCAGACTGCATTTGAGGCACAATTTCCAAAGTATCTGCCAAAATTTCGGTGCAAATATAGGTATTAAAATGAATTAACGCAGATTTCAAAGTCTCTGTTTCAGCCAATTTTACAATTATCCGGTCCGTTAGTTCAAAACCCTGATCTTTCCGGATTCGCTGAATGCGATTTACTAATTCCCTGGCAATACCTTCTTCCTCTAATTCGGGTGTAATGGTAGTATCCAATGCCACGGTTAAGGATCCCTTGCTCGCAACTGCCCATCCCGGAATATCTTCCGATGCAATTTCCACCTCGTTAATGCTTAATGACAATTTTTCACCTCCAATGTTCAAATCAATTCGTCCTTTTTCTTCCAGGATGGCAATATCTTTTTGGGAAAACCCCGATACTGCATTGGCCACTGCTTTCATCTTAGGCCCCAGCTTTTTCCCTAATATCTTGTAATCCGGCTTGATACTTTTCTTGATAAACCCTTCAGTATCAGTTAAGTACTGGATTTCTTTTACATTGACTTCATGCTTTATAAGATCCGCTACGCCGTCTATTTGCCGTTGAACATGCTCGTTATTAGCCGGGATTATGATTTTTTGCAAGGGTTGCCTGACTTTGATACCTGCTTTCGCGACAACTCCATTGCCATTGGCAGGAACCACTTTTTTCCTGAGCGACAATACCAGAGAAGAAATATCCTGCGCTAATTGCATTCTTTCTTCTAATGCTTTATCAATAACGGCTTCTTCCGGGTTTGGCCAGTCTGTATGATGTACTGAAGCGGCAGTACTTTTTCCTGTCACCGAATTCAGATTTCTGAAAAGCCAATCGGAGAAGAAAGGTGAAATGGGTGCCATGAGCCGCGTTACCGTTTCCATACATTCATATAATGTCTGGTATGCGCTCACTTTATCCTGTTCGTACTCTCCTTTCCAGAAGCGGCGTCTGCACAAGCGTACATACCAATTGCTCAAATGCTCATCTACATATTCGTCTATGGCTCTCCCTGCACGGGTTGGCTCATAATCATCCATGTATCCCGTTACGTCTTTGATCAAAGAGTTAAGTGAAGAAAGTATCCAGCGATCTATTTCAGGACGATCCTTAACGGGAATATAAGGCTGATCAAAGGAGAATCCGTCAATATTCGCATACATGGCGAAGAAAGCATACATATTGTATAATGTATTGAAAAGCTTTCTCTGTACTTCTTCAATGCCGGCGGTATCAAAACGAAGGCTGTCCCACGGCGATGCGTTGGTTATCAGATACCATCGGGTGGCGTCAGCGCCGTATTTACCAATAGTTTCAAACGGATCTACCACATTGCCGACTCGCTTGCTCATTTTATTGCCGTGTTTATCAAGCACTAAACCATTGGCTACCACGGTTTTATACGCTACTGAATCGAAAAGCAATCCGGCGATGGCATGTAAGGTGTAAAACCAGCCACGGGTCTGATCTACACCTTCGGCGATAAAGTCGGCAGGGAAGGCCCCGGCCCCCACCCGGCCTCCTCCGGAGGGAGAGGAGGATGACTCTGAAAGTTGATGATATTTGAAAAAGTTTTCAGGAGTTAGTGGGCCGAATTGGTTAGAACTTGAATCCGGCAAACCCCATTGTGCATAAGGCATAGCGCCGCTGTCAAACCAGACATCCACCAGGTCAGGCTCGCGGTACATAGGCCTGCCGGTTTCACTGACCAATATAATATCATCTACAAATGGTTTATGAAGGTCCAGATCATCCCATGATTTCCAAGGAAGTTCCTTCATAATGCCTGCTTTTTGTGCTTTTCCAATTTCAGCTTCTAACTCTGGAATACACCCGACACATTTCACTTCTTTCCGGTCTTCAGTGGCCCATACCGGCAATGGCGTTCCCCAAAACCGGCTGCGGCTTAAATTCCAATCCACCATATTCTCCAGCCAGTTTCCAAATCTGCCGGTTCCTGTAAATTCAGGTTTCCAGTGAATGGTTTTGTTTAACTCAATCAACCGGTCTTTCATGGCAGTGGTACGGATAAACCAGGCATCCAGCGGATAATAGATCACCGGCTTATCCGTGCGCCAGCAATGCGGATAGCTGTGCTCATATTTTTCTATTTTAAAGGCGTTCCCTTCTTTTTTCAGCTTTACACAAATGTCCACATTCACATCTGTATAGTTCGGATCATCTGTATAATCTTTGATATATCTCCCGCTAAATTCTCCCACGCCATCCACAAATTTTCCCTGGCGATCCACTAAAGTCAATATGCCGATTCCGGCTTTTTTACCCACTTTAAAGTCATCTGCTCCAAAGGCCGGAGCCGTGTGCACGATGCCGGTACCGTCTTCCGTAGTGACAAAATCTCCCAATATGACCCTGAACGGATCGCCGCCTGATTTTTCCGGTGTATTGGCTTCGAAAGGCAACAGTTGCTTATAACGGATTCCTTCTAATGCTTTTCCTTTAAATTCAGAAAGGATTTTCCACGGAATCACTTTCTCCCCCGTTTTGTATTGGCTGAAATCTGCATTTTCTCCTTCAGCTTTAAAATAATGAGGGAGAGTGGCTTTTGCCAGTACTACATTTACCGGCTTGCCGGAGTATTGATTGAAAGTATGTACCAACACATAATCTATATTAGCTCCAACCGTAAGCCCTAAGTTGGACGGCAAAGTCCAGGGAGTAGTCGTCCACGCCAGAAAATAGGCCCCACCCCGACCCTCCCCGAGGGGGAGGGAGTTGGGAATTGCTTCATAAATGATTTTGCTCCGATCTTCTTGTATTACTTCAAACATCGCTACAATGGTCGTATCTTTCACATCGCGGTAGGTTCCGGGCTGGTTCAATTCATGCGAGCTGAGGCCGGTTCCTGCCGCCGGAGAATAGGGCTGAATGCTGACGTCTTTATACAGCAGTTCTTTTTCAAATAATTGCTTCAATAGCCACCACAATGTCTCTATGTACTTATTGTCAAAAGTGATATATGGATGTTCGAGATCTACCCAATAGCCCATTTTCCGGGTCAAATCATCCCATTTATCTTTAAATCTTAAGACTTCTCTGCGGCAAATGGCATTGTATTCTTCTACGGATATTTTTTTACCAATATCTTCCTTTGAGATACCAAGTGATTTTTCCACACCTATTTCTACAGGCAACCCATGGGTATCCCATCCGCCTTTGCGTTTTACCTGGTATCCGCGCATAGTTTTGTAACGGCAAACAAGGTCTTTCAATGTCCGGGAAATCACATGATGAATACCCGGCATCCCATTTGCGGAAGGCGGCCCTTCATAAAAAACAAAGGACTTTGCCCCCTCTCGAAGAGATACACTTTTCTCAAAAGCCTGTTTCTCATTCCATTCCTGCAACAATTCTTTCTCAATTGCCGGAAGGTCAAGCTTGCTATATTCTGTATATTTCTTTGTCATGTTCTGATAAGGTACTTTGTTTTTTGACCAACAAGTGCACTAAGAAACAACAAGCCTTTTCTTTGTGGTGCTTGGTGTACTTTGTGGTTTATACTCAAGTATTCAAAAAGTTCGCAAAGTTACGAAATTTCAGGATCGTTTTTTTGGTTTGGTTTTTGCATTTACAATTTATCTGAAAAAATTCAAACCATGAAAAAATTGAGCTTATTGCTCCTTTTAGCCGGAGCAGCTATCCTTCCTGCCAGTGCACAAAAACATTCCAGTCATAGCAAAAAGAAGCACATGGCTATTGCAAAAGTGGAAAAAGCTCCTGATGCGGTTACGCAGGCTTTTCAGCAAAAATATTCTTCCGTCACTCCCGAATCATGGCATAAAATGGCTTCCGGCGATTGGTATGCCAATTTTAATGAAGACAGCAGCGCCTCCAAGTCCGAATTTACTCCCGATGGCCAATGGGTGGCTACCAGGACGGCCTTAAGCAGCGCCCAATTACCTGATACGGTGACCAATGCCATTCAACAAAAATATCCGGGGGCCACTATTAGTCAGATAACTCACGTTGAACGTTCCGACGTAGCTCCTTACTACGAAATCTCTTTGCAGGCAAACGGAGCCGAGAAAAATGTCTTAGCTAATAACAGCGGAACTATTACAGAGTAATCTGTTTGTAGTGGTATAAATGTGCTCTTGACTATCTCTTTACTACAGTAACGATATTATAGGAACCTGCCTGTACAGGCAGATCTTTATGATCTGCCTCGAAGACGAACCATTTTCTGTCTGCCTTTATGTGAAATATGATTGATAATCCGCGATGATCTTAACAGATCGTACTGACCTGCGCATGCCTGCATAGGCGGGTTCTGTTTTTTTGACCTGCACATAAATGGATAATCATTAAAATGCTTTGTTAAAAGCTCATTTTGAACAAGATTCTTTTGGATTTTCAAAAAGATTTCTTTATATTACAGCGTTTTCTGATAAAAATGCGTAATTATGTTGATAAAGCTTCACCGGCAAAATCCTGCCGCGCGTAATCTCAAAACTATTGTGGATTGTCTTAAAAAAGGAGGAGTTATCATTTATCCCACGGATACGGTATATGGGTTGGGATGTGATATTTTTCAACCTAAAGCAGTGGAACGGATTTGCCGCCTGAAAGGAATTGACCCCTACCGGGCGCAGTTTTCATTTATCTGCAATGACCTCAGCCAATTGGCAGATTATGCCAAAAGCATTGATACACCGCTTTTTCGATTATTAAAGCGATCGCTCCCCGGCCCTTTTACTTTTATTTTGCCTGCCAGCAAGGCTGTTCCCAAGCTGTTGAAAGCAAAGAAAGATACCATCGGAATACGGGTTCCCGATAACCTTATTTGTAATATGATTGTACAGGAGTTGGGACATCCGATCATGAGCAGCTCATTACCGGGTGAATCCAATGTGGAAGAATTTACCGATCCGGAAATCATTCATGAAAAATTCGGTCATTTGGTAGATATGGTGGTGGATGGTGGTATTGGAGGAACCGTCCCTTCCACCGTCGTGGATTGTACCGATTCGAGACCCATCATTGTCAGAGAAGGCGCCGGCCATTTGGTAGGCGTAGAAATTCAGGAATGGTAGAGACGAGGTCGTTACGGCTTTATTGAGTGCAATTTGATTGATGGTTTCGATTGAGCGTTATGATTTCTGAACATGCTCTTTGTCATTTTCACTGCTGAATGAACAATAGCTCGCAACAAAATTCCTTGAACTACCATTGTCTGTTTTCTTTATGAATAATACTGGAGAAAGCCGGTTGATGGATGGTATATTGCATAGTGTCAACTTTGAAATGTTATTAAAAGGTACCCACTCAGAAAGGAATTCCTGGAATCTTTGGACCTTTGGACAAAGCCACAGTGGACATTGAGAAAAATCTTTTGTGGACTTGGCGCCTTTGTTTGCACCACCATTTTCTACCATATTTACAATTATCCCCATCAATAGATATTGCTTTGTACATTTGAAGCCAGAGAAACCGTTAATGTTCTATAGATGAGAATAGACAAAGCAAATAAGCCGTTCAAATTTCCCACTAAGCCACTAAGGTCACAAAGAAAAGACTCTCCTTTTTTCCGAAATATCTTGGCGCGCTTTGTGTCTTTGTGGGATATTAACGTAGCAAGAAGTGATATTCAATCTAATTTTCCCACTAAGGCACTAAGGCCACAAAGAAAAGATTCTCCTTTTTCCCGAAATATCTTTGCGCGCTTCGTG
>SCQV01000075.1 GCA_004299085.1 Chitinophagaceae bacterium
CGTACGATGTCAAACCACCGGATACCTACTTCACCGGCAAATTCATACGCTCTTTCATTTACAACAGAATCCCTGAAAGCTGTCTGACTTAATCCAGTTGTGAGATTGGGTTCCCCTGCCCTTTGACGAACTATATTTATGGCTGCATAACCTTCCCCGGTGGGGGCACTGGATGCCATGTCGGATGCTTCTGCATAATCCAGCAAAACCATTGGGTATCTTATAAGGTCCAATGCTTTATTGGTGCTTGGATTAATGGATAAAATGGTACTGTCTGTTTCCGATACCCCATCACCACCTAAACCGGACCTAAACTTTTTATAATAAGGATGGCCGGCATGGGTTAAGGGAGAGTTCCAAGGCACTAACTTAAAGGTATGATCAGGTTGCAATAATTTAAGCGTATCATAAAAAGTGCAATAGCTCCTATAACATTTTGGGCGGTTTTTATAAAAATTGATTTCGGGATAATAATCATCCCAACCTCCCGATCCATTAAGTGCAGTTTCATCTAACGGCACGGAAGATGAACCATATCTGCGTTGAGGAACGCCTCCAGAAACATTAAATTGGAGAGAGAATATTGATTCAGTGGAGTTATTAGTGGTAAACACCTTAGCATAATCCGGTACTATTGAATACTGCCCCGATTGAATAACTGTGTCGGCTTCATCGGCAGCAAGCGAATAATAATTCGTTTCATTCAATGGCCAGCCGGCCATTGTCAAATAAACATCTGCGAGTAATGAACGAGCGGCATTCCGGGTGGCTTTTCCCGGCTGCCCGGGGAAAGTAGTCGGCAACCAGGCAATAGCTATCTGCAGGTCGTTGACTATGGATGAATATATGGCACTTACAGAATCTCTATCCGGGCGGTCAGTTACGCTAATGGGCGTCAAGATGAGCGGCAATTTACCAAAGGTTCTAACAAGGAAATAATAACAAATAGCCCTCAAAAAATAAGCTTGTCCTGCGGCTTGTTGTTTCTGAATTTCAGAAGTATTCACCTTTTGATAATTAGCCAATACATTGTTGGCCTGGTAAATAGCATTCCAGGGGCCTTGCCATTCATTGAGAAGACTAGCATTACTGCTGGAGCCATCCAACTCATCAAATGCCCGCATGTCTCCTTTGTTGAGGCCAGGGTCAGTAGTCAGATCATCACTTCCAAAATAAGAGGTCATCTGGGTAGTAAAGCCCCATGCATAATCAGGTGTAAGCTCAACATAAATGGCTGCAACAGATGCATCTAAATCTGATTGTGTTTTAAAATAAGTAACAGGAGTTAAGCTGGCCTTTGGATCCTGCGTAAGTTTCTGACAACCTACAAATATTCCAATGAACAGAATAATCAATACCGGTAATATGAAATATTTTGTACGCATAATTTTTGATTTTAATGTAAAAGAATATGGTTTAAAACCCTACCCTCAATCCAATGGTATAGGTCTTGGGATTGGGTATTACTCCTGTTTCCAAGCCTTGGGTCATTCCATTGGTAGCATTGCTCACTTCAGGATCATAACCGGGGAATTTAGTAATACAGAAAATATTTTGACCACTTACATATACCTGTAATTGCCTTACTTTCAGATTACTCAACAAATTCTCCGGAAAATTGTAAGTCAGTGATAAATTTTTCAACTTTATATAATTGCCATTATAAACATAACGACTACTATTGATATAGTTTTGAGAGGAAGGGCTAAAGGTTGGAATGTTCGTTTGATTTGACGGAGTCCAAACATTTAAAATGGCCTTATTGGTTGCATTGCGGGCATCCCCCAAGCCCCCCATTGTATAAGGGATTGTAAATGAATATATCTGATTTCCTCCAGCACCCTGGAACATGAAACTCAAAGTAAAGTTATTATAGTTGATGTCATTGATAAACCCGAAAGTATATTTCGGTGTGCCATTACCAATAGGTCCTTCATCTCCCTGATTGATAATTCCGTCATTATTTACATCTTCGTATCTCGAATCACCGGGCACATTTCCGTAAGTAGCCGCCAGTGCTTTTTGACCAGTCTTCCATGTTCCCAGGAACTTATATCCATAAAATTCCCCCAACGGTTCTCCTACCTTAAGTAAAGAAACTCCGGTTTCAGCAGACCCAATGTTATTGACCACCACATTGTTCAATGTACCCAGGCTAAGTACTTTATTCCTGTTAAATGACATGTTATAATAAGTACTCCATGTTACTCCGCCAATTTTAATGGGGGAAACCCCTATTCCAAATTCAATTCCGTCATTCTCCAGACTGCCGAGATTAGTTTCATAAGTGCCACCGCCCAAATATTGCGGTGCTGTCAAATTATATAAGAGATTAGTAACGAGCTTATGATAAGCATCTATGGTGAAATTTACTAAATTGGAGAACAGGGTAGCATCTAATCCTACATCCGTTTGTTGGTCATCTTCCCATTTAAGGCTACTTGATACCGGAGTCTGTAATGGGGTATAACGTGAGGGAGTTGTACCGTCATAGTAGTAAGCCGTTGCATTTTCGATTCCTCCTGTTCCAATAGTGGGAATAGTAGCATACGCCCCCACGGCCTGATTACCTGTGATCCCCCAACTACCACGAAGTTTTAAATTGTTGATCAATCTGGAATTCTCTAAAAACTTTTCTTTTGAGATATTCCATGCAACACCTACAGAAGGGAATGTACTGTATTTTTTAGTCAGGTGAGAAGACCCATCATCACGGATACTAGCAGTAAGTAAATATTTATTTTTATAGGAGTAATTAACTCTTCCAACATAGGATTGCAGGGCACTATTCGTATAACCCGAAGATATAACCTGAGTGGACCCCAATCCGAGGTTCCAATATCCAAGAGAATAAGTAGATAAATTATTGGATCTGGAATTTACATTGGAGCCAATACTATTGGCTTGTTCATACACAGCCGTAACAGTAAGAGAATGATTCCCCCAATGGCCATCATAAGTGAGGAAGTTACTGTTTTGAAAATTTCTGCCTTTTCCAAAATTAGTAGCGGCATAATCGTTACCTACCTGATACTGAATCGTATTGAAACCATAAACCGTTTGTTGCTCATTCCAATTAATTTCATAAAAATTTTGAGAGGTGAAAGTCAGATTATCTAAAATATGATAAGTCAGAATGCCCGATCCTGTGATATCAGTACTATTACCATCCACTTCCTGACTGGCCTCTTGTGCAACGGGGTTAAGATTATCGGATCCAAATTGAGATCTTAAGTTATAATTCCCGTTGGAATCTCTCACCGGCAGGGTCGGATCAAACTGAATGGCTTCTGCAAAGGGATCTGAGATATCTCCCTGAAAGCCGGTATTACGATTTTGAGGCATCACTGCGGCTATATTTAATTGCAGGTCAATCTTTCTATTCAACCTTACCCCCACATTTGAGCGAAGGGTTGCTCTCTTATAATATTGGTTAATAATTAATCCGGGTTGATCAAGGTAGTTGAAAGAGAAGCGATAATTTACGGCTGCTGAACCCCCTGAAAGGCTCAAATCATAATTTTGTATCCACGGCTTTTGCTGTAGCGTTTTTTGCCAGTCCGTCCCGGGGTTATTTTTAAAGGCATCTAATTGTGCCTGTGTGAATCCGGGTGGTTGACCGGTTGTAGCATATTGGGCATTCACCGCCCGGGCAAAATCGTAAGCATTCATCAGAGGCAATTCTTTCGGTATCATGGCTTTACTAAACCAGGTCCCAAAATCCACCTGAAGTTTCCCCACTTTCCCGGTTTTTGTAGTGATGATCACGACACCATTCGAACCTCTTGAACCATAAATGGCGGTAGCAGAAGCATCCTTCAGGATTTCGATAGACTCAATATCATTTGGATCAATAGATTCAATATTACCTCCAATATATCCGTCAATTACATATAATGGTTCATTAGAACCGGTAATTGAATTAACTCCTCTTATCCTTACGCTAAGACCGTTTCCCGGCTGCCCGCTGTTACTCTCTACCAGTACGCCCGGCGTAGTACCTTGTAAGGCCTGTTCCACCCTGACCAACGGCCTTTTGGCTATTTCATCCGATGAGACGGTACTGGTGGCTCCCGTAATATCTCTTTTTATCTGACGGCCATACCCTACTACCACTAATTGATTGAGGCCATTTGTACTTTGTTGCATGACTACATTAAGCTCTGTTTTTCCTCCGACTGTAACATCCTTTGTATCAAAACCAATAGAGCTGAATTCCAACAGGGCGTTGGGATCTGAGACGCCAATCCGAAAATGTCCATCCTGGTCTGTGATGGTACCGAGATTGCTGTTTTTAATTCTGACCGTAACGCCGGCAAGCGGATTTCCTTTATTATCGGTAACAGTGCCACTTACATTCAGAACAGGTGTCACAAACTCATTTACCAATGCTTTAGGAAATATAATGATTGTATTATTTTTAACTAAATAACCTAAAGAACCTGAAGAAAAACATTGATCTAATGTCTGCTGAAGCGTGCCTTTCTTTATATCAATATTAATTCCTCTGATATCTTTTAAGGCCTTATTACTATACAAAAAAAGTACCCCGGTTTGCTGGTGGAGGTCACTTAATACTTCGTCCAGAGAAGCATCTTTTAAAGAAAGAGTAACTTTCTGAGCGAAAGATTTTGCGCTAATCTGAACTGAAAATGCGATCATTAAAACAACGACCAATTTCATAATTAGCAGAATTTTGGTAGAAGGCCGGTAAAATCTTGCATATAGATCAATCTTACCGTGTTGGTTTAATTTCATACTTTTGTGTTGTTTGGGTTAAGAGATTCGTTATTTATGTCCTTATGAGGTAATGGATTGAACCCGAAACTGTCCGGAAGTGCCGTAATCACTTCCGGTTTTTTTATGGGTAATTGCAGTCGGTCAAATTATGTTTGCATAATCTTATTATTTTTAAAAGTTAAAGAATATATTTCTATAAAAAATGACTGTACAATAGTTCTCGAACGTAGCCAGAATAAATCAACCCCTTTTTCAGGGCATCACGGTAACGTGGCGCCCTTCAATTTTAAAATGAGTCCCTCCTACTAATGTCAACATATCCAGAACCTGAGACAAATTTGTATTTCTGGAAATCATACCATTTATCTGGCCATTTACATTCCCTTCATAAGATATGGTGACGGCATACCACCTTGCCAGTTGATGCATCACTGTCTGCAAGTCAGTATTTCTAAAAATAAATAAACCGTTTTTCCATCCAATAACTTCTGTGACATTAACCGGCTTCACCTCCATGGCATCTCCTGCTTTTCTGGATACAGTAGCCTGCTGACCGGGAAGAATCATCACTTTTTGATTCCCGTCAGAAACTTGTACAGAACCCTCCAGTAAAGTTGTTTTAACAGCCGATTCATCATTATAGGCCATGACATCAAAATGAGTCCCTAATAC
>SCQV01000076.1 GCA_004299085.1 Chitinophagaceae bacterium
CTGTGAAGGGAAATGTCTTTCAATATCCTTCTTATCAATATAAATTTTTTCATCACCTTCTCCCCACCAACTTTTACTGGGTGATAATACAGTCAGTGCATCTCCAACTATTCTGCCTTGCCCCTTTATTGTTATAAAGTTCATATCAAAAAACTTGTTGCCAGGTAAATACCCATAATCACACCAGTTTGCATGAAAATACATAGAACGATCATTCCATTTCCATGGAATGGTATGTGCGGCAATTGAAAGTTTAACATCTTGACCGGAATAATTGACCAATGTTATTTTTGCATCGTTATGATAAGGCATTATCCATTGGCATGTCATGGTCATGCCATTACTTACCTGAATAAATTTGGTATGAAAATCATTTACAGTATCAGCACTACAGAAGAAATTGCCTAAGGGACACCAAACGGTCTCTTTGCCATCAAAAGCCATTCTCAGTAATATGTTTCTGAGTGTGCCGAATGGCAAAGTGTGATCCAGTTTAAATTTCAAACCTTGAATTGCATACATTCCACCTGGCAACCTCAATGTTAGAGATTCATCAGGTTTTATATTGCCGGAGACTTCTTTAGTATAGCTATTGGGAAAAGGTGTCTGATGTAATAAAGCATTACCAACTGAATCACTTAAAACTGATGATTTCTTAAGCTCTTCCATGGAAAAGGATTTCACATCCGTCCCTTTGGAATATGCTCTGTAAGCAACACAGTAATAAAAAGGCTTTTTATCTAATGTAACCATACAACTCTTTGAAAAAGGAATAGGCAGATACAATACACCGGCTCGGGTTGTAAAATTAGCAAATGGCGGATACACAAAAGATTTTCCGCTGAGGAGTTGTATTAAATTTTCTTTTAGCACAGGTTTACTGCTTCCATCAATATAAATAGAAATATCAGGTCCGGTATGGTCATTTAAATTATAATAAAAATACGGCGTCCATATCCTGGTAATGCATCCTGGTCCCTTGTGTTCCATAATGACATATTCCACTTTGCTATCGATAGTGTCTTTTCTTATATAACCACTTCCATCACCGTCCGCAAACCAGCCAGGTTTAAAAGGACTGACGGAAGCCCGGTTATAACTGCTGGCCTCAAGCTGTCGATAGAAGGGATAAGGGTAGCGGGCTAATTGATTGCTATTGACCATTTCTTTTAACAGCGATTTAAAGGTAACAGATTGACCTTTTGAGTGCAATGGAAGGAAAGATAATAAAATGGCTGCCACTGAAGCAATGAAAAAAAGGAAATTCAATTTTAATGCTACTTGTTTCTTACCCGATAACGATAGATAATTCTTGTTCTTCATGAATGATAATGTTATTTACCAACTTAATTTCACAATTACTTTCATTCTGTATAATCGAAGATGGAATATGTTTTCCATCAATAGTCACCTTCGCTCCTTTTGCATTATGGCCTTTATGCAATTCAAGGAAAACCTTATTCAATGATAACTTCCCGTATTTAAGCTTTAGTTTTGCAGAAATTTTATTTTCACTCCTGAGTTGTGAATAAGTTCCCCATCCTTCTGCTGCGGTAAAAGCAGCTTTAAAGTTTTCTGGATGAAATCTTGGAGCAAATCCTATATATCCTTTAGGTCCGTGATAAGTAAATCCACATATAGTGATGAAACTCCCATAGCTTGCCATCGCACGCGCATAATGATCGCTGCATTCAATTTCATTGTATGGATTTCTCCTTGCAGCATGATATCGGTCATGGATAGCACGTGTAACCACCATTCCCTTCTCCAGCATTCCTTCTGCAATCATATGTGAAGCCACCTGATGCTCAAAGCCTGTCATACATTCGTTGAAATAGCCTGCCTGCCACGTAATATCATCCCCATAAGGATTTGGTTCATGATGGGGATTGGTATCCATCAACATCCCCCCTTCCCCTGCCAAAGCATAAGGTCTCCCCCCCCTGTGGTTGCGAATATATGGACCTACATCAGGTGTATAATTATATTTCCAGAGTGATTTTAAGGCAGACAAAGTCTTCTGTTGATCCAAAATTCGTCCAAGACCTACTTGCCATGCCCATGATTGCCCAAGTACCTGATCAATCTCACAGGTTTTATATGATCCTAAAGGGCGGTTTGGCAGCAAAGGATCGGGTATCTGGATAAAATATTCACCATTGAATAATAAATTATCTACATTCTTTTTGCCTATGAGAAACCGGTTTCTGCAAGTAAGTGCAAAATCCCTATCTCCCATGTCATTCGCCATTTCTTCTCCTGCTCTCCAGGCAGCGAGGCACAAGCTGCTGATCCATGCTATTTCTCCGTACCAGGCTGCATCCAGTGTATTGGGCTGAGCACCGTCTATAATACCGTCTTTATTGGAATCGTGGTTTAGTAAAAACTGAATAGCTTTTTTAATATTCTGCCAGTTGCGTTCCAAAAAGGAATTATCTACTGACATTTGATGTTCACGATATATCCGTAAGATAGTGCCTGCTTGCCCGTCAGTAGCTTGTCCTGTTCCCTCTCCGCGATAACTAATCATTCCCGTTTTTTCGTCAAATGCCAACCCAAGATCTACCCGTTCGCGCGTATCTCGTTCAAGAGATGGAAATATTCGCGCCATAGCCTGGGCATAACTCCAGACATGCGTGCAGGTTCCTTCGCAGCAACCTACCCCTTCCCAACCCCAGAAACGCCCAGTGCCAAAACGGTGGGCAGTCCCGGTTGCTAAAGAAGAACTATTAGCAAATGAACGATCTAAAAACCAATAAGGTAATGTTGAATCATACCATGTATTTCGCCAAACATGGGTTAAGGCACTTAATCTTTCAAGATTTGCAGAAACATGCTGAGCAGTATTCCATGAATTGGAAAAACGCCGCGCATAATAATTCCCGCTTTGAGAATCTCTCACCGGTAAAGTGGTGTTAGGAAAATGCCAAGAAATGAAAAAAACAACTTTTCCCTCTCCTTTAGGCGGTATTTTTAATTGCTTCCTCACACCGCCAATTAGTAATGCGCTTGCTGGTCCCGAGGCTATATTAACCAGACTTTCCATTCTTTGTGAGTCAAATAATACATCTGGCGATAATCCATTGTCGAGATCGGCTAAGTTCACAGCATCCTCTATCCCAAACACAGATAAGCACATATTGCCATATTGAGAGTTTTTTTTATATTTTTCCTCTAAGGGATGATATTCAAAAAAAACACCTTTCATTTGATCATTTTGGACTAGCGTATTGGTTCTTTTTCCTGATTCCTCCTTTTCCAATGTAAGTGGACATGAATTTTGCATGACACTTCCCAATGCGACTTCAATATGACGATCTGTGAGGTTATTTACTGTATAAGAAAGCACTGTGACTGGTAGTCCTGAATCATCCGGTTCCAACGGTATAAAAGGAGAATACGCTTCTAATGTCACATTGACAGGAAAATCATCCGCCATATATTTAACAACCCCTATTGGATAACTGCCAGAAAAAGTGATTTCATTCCACGAAGGATCATCAGCACTTAGCTTTTTAATAAGTTGCTTACCTTTATCAAAGATTGCAATAGCAGTCTCTTGGTAAAAAGGAGACCATGCCAGATTGGGATCTACATAATCTACACCGCTGCTATAAGTAAGTCTCGTCCCTTCATATTCTAATGTTTTAGGAATGATTCCCGGTTGGTTAACATTAAATATATCCCATAGCCAAAGTTTTCCATCGCCCCCCAGATAGACAGTACCAGTTGTGATGCCACCTACAGGCATTCCGATATATTTTAATTCACCCTTAGATTTTCTATAGAGCATCGGCTCCCCCCGTTTCATCATTGATTCTATCCATGAAGGATCCAACTTTTTCTCTGGAGGAGCTATTCCAGGTTTAAACTCTGATGGCAAAAAGGGCCCAGCTACTGCAGGGAAACGTAGTGCATACAAACCGGCAGTTAATAATCCGGATGATTTTAAAAAATGTCGCCTTTGCATACAATTAGTTTACCATCCGGGGTTTTGCGTTAGCTTAGGATCAAGCAATATTTGCCTTGTAGGTAAAGGAAATAAATAATTTTTATTAGGATCAAAATTCCTGTCTGCTGCAGATTCAACCACCACATAGCCGTCAGAACCAATATTTAACTTATCAGATGCCCATTGCGGATCTGTAGCATATTGTGTTCCAGTCCATTTAACTCCTTCAAGTGCTTCCGGCATTTCAGTTGTTGCCGTAGCCCATCTTCTCAGATCATCAAAACGGAAGCCTTCAAAACACAATTCTACTGTCCGTTCCCTTCTTATTTCTGTCCTCATATCCAGCCCATATTGCTGTACCAACTCATTAGTTAACGGCGCTACGCCCACTCTTGCCCTCAGCAAGTTGATAGTTTGATTAAGCTGGGCATCAGTGATAAAGCCATTCCGCTCAAAAAGTGCTTCGGCATTTATTAATAATACTTCAGCATATCGAATAACCGGATAATCCGTTCCAAGAGGTGCGGCTATTTCCTGCTCGAACTTAAGGGGATAATAACCCGTGCTAGTTGTACGGTTAAACAAAACGCTGTATATTACTCCTCCTGCATCCGGATCAGACCATGACCTGTTATATTCCGGAGGATAATATGCCCAGAATTTTTTGAAAGGTAAACAAAAATCGTTGGTCATTCTCATATCCCGGTTTTGATATTCACTGGTTACTGTTTGCTTCCCCTGAAATAATGGAGACTTATCTATCGGTAGTCCATCAGTACAAACAAACATATCAGCTAATTTATGTGTCGGGCTATAGGCATTATTGCCGCTGATACCCGGAGCGGGCCTGATATCATTGTCAAACCTATTAACAAGAATATATCCATGATTATCTGCTTTCGTAAGGTTAGCAGCATTAGATTGCACCTTATCAAGGATAAACATATATCGGTAGCTTGAATCTCCAAGAACATCTCTACGATCAAAAAGTTGATACTGCCCGTTGGCCATCGCTTCCCCAGAAGCCATAATAGCAGTATCCAGCAATCCGTTCCAATCATGACCCGGCACTCCGAAAACATCATTAGCATGAAATTTTTCCCAAGTTCCTTCAAATAAAGCGACACGGGCCAAAAAAGCAAGAGCTGCCCCTTTGCTTACTCTACCCTGATCCTCTGGTGCAATATTGCTCTGCATCGGCAATTCATTGATTGCCGTATCTAAATCATTAATGATATAATCCGTCACCTCCTCCCTAGAATTGCGGGTACCATATAATAACGAGTTATCGGTCAGGGTCAATACTTTATTAATAATAGGAACACCGCCGAAATCTTTTAGCAAATTAAAATAAGCATACGCCCTGAAAAATCTTGCTTCTCCATCATACACAGCTACCTGGCTTTTCAGAGAAGAGGAAGCATTTGCCACCTCCTGTATCAGATAAGTAGTGTTACGGATCGCTATATAAGAATTCTGCCATAGATCGCTCTGTGGGGTCGGATAATAGCTTCCATCGCTGACAGTGTTGTTACTGCCCACGCCCGCTAAAATATCCGAATAAATATCCCTCGCATATCCGCTCTGTTCATTAGGCAGCGCATAATAAAACTGATTAGCAAAAAGCTTGAACTGATCTGGCGTTTTGAAAAAGGTAGCTTCTGAATAATTCACTTGGGGGATCAGATTGAGCGATTCTTCGCACGACATCAGCAGAAGTCCGAAAGAAATCAGACACATTATATATTTAAGAATATTTTTCATGATTCATGACTTTATTGTTAGAAACTCAGGTTAATACCAAAAGTATATTGACGGGGCATTGGAGTAACAAAATGATTGAACGGCTTTTCCGGATCCCATACACCAGGCAGATTGTAAAGTTCGTACATATCCTGACCGCTGAAATATATTTTCAGATTTTCTACGTGATATTTTTCCGTAAACCGGGAAGGTATGGTGTAGCCTATCTGAATATTTTTCAGACGGATGTATTTGTCATTATACAACATATAGGGGGCATTGGAAATATTGTAATTGTTATTATTAATATCATACCTTACAGTCAACTCAGGATATCTTGCATTCATTTGTTCCGGTGTCCACGTATTATGATAGAAATAACTCAATTGCGGCCAGGAATCTGCCTGAAAGGCCCTGTTGCCATCAAATACCAACCATTTGAGAACTCCTTGCAGAAAAGTGCTGAAATAAAAATTTTTCCAATTAAGTCCCATGCTTATTCCAAATAAATAATGCTGTCCTCCATCGCCGAGATATACCATATCTCCCGAAGTAGCTGTGGGCTTGCCATTGCTTCCTACTTGGTACAATTGTGGTGTAAGTTGGCCATCACCATTGAGGTCTTTAAACATGGCATCGCCTAGCTGCATTCCCTGTGGAATGCCTGAGGTAATGCTGGAGGTATATTGCTGTAGTTGTGCCTTAGTTTTTATTAACCCGTTATATTCATAACCGAAATAAGCATAAGCAGGATAGCCTTGTACAAAATCATTTTCTCCCATATACGGAATCCGGGAGTCCGCTAATTGAATAATCCGGTTAATGCTGTTGCTGATGTTAAATCCTACATTATATCCAACTGAGCCTATTTTATCCTGCCAGTTAAGCTCCACTTCCCATCCCCATGTTCTCAGATGCGCACCGTTAATACTGGGCGGATTGACACCCAAAACCTGAGGAAATTCTTTACTGTAAAACATGTTATCATTATCCTTAACATAGTAGTCAAATGTCCCAGAAAGTTTGTTATTCAATAAGGTAACGTCCATTCCAATGTCTTTTGAATCTATCCGTTCCCACGTTCTGGTAGTGCTTGCCAGTCCTGCGAGAGTTGCTTCCTGTGTCAACAAAGGCGATAAAGAATTACCGAAAGGATAAGCTCCGCCAATATTTATCTGAGGAATATAATCATATAATCCAATGCTAGCTTCGTTGCCCAATTGACCCCAGGAAGCGCGGACCTTCAGAAAATTAATAGCATTCTTCAGATTATCCATAAATTTTTCCTGAGAAATCACCCAGGCTCCAGAAAGTCCAAAAAAAGGAGACCATTTACGCCCGGGCGCGAATTTAGAAGATCCGTCATACCTAAAGTTTGCCTCAAGGATATACTTTTCTTTAAAGTTATAATCAAATCTTGAAAACAGGGATTCAAGAGCATCCTGAGTTTTAGATTCTCCATTGAATTGTTGTGTGGAGCTGCCCAATCCAAAAGTCGGCAACTGGCTACTGATCAGTCCTAGGTTTCGTTGCGCAGAAAAATTCCTGTAATCTTCTTCTTCATGGGAATACCCTATCAAATAATCAAATGCATTATTATTACGGATGTAGAATTTATAATCCGCATACAAATTACCCACAAAAGAACGAGTACGGTTATAATATGCTCCGGCACTATTCCGGTTATTGGTTGAGTTGTAAGAAAACACATCCTTCTCATTATACATATCAAAACCCAGATTAGCCCAATCTCCCTCCTGAATATCAAAATTATTAGCCACCTGCCCTGTAATATTTAAGTTCCTTATTGGGGTCAGTACAAATCCTAATTGACTGTTCAAACGGTAATTGATTTCCGTGACATCGCCTCCATCTTCGGCATAGCCAATCGGATTTTGATGTGATCCAAAATTATATAAATGGCCATCTGGAGTATAAGGCATAAATACAGGCCAAATCAGGCCTTGCCAGAACTCTATGGCTGAAAAGTTGGATGGTTCCACCACCTTTTGCCTTCCTGCTTTAATATCTTCATTTATACTGAGCCAGTTGTTAATTTTATAGCTGTTCTTTACCCTTCCCCAAAACCTTTTATTATAATTAGTGCCATAAGCCAGCATGGATTGCTGGTTTTCCAATCCTACCGAATTATAATAATTCAGTTTGTCATTTTTTCCTGATACGGACAGATTATAATCCTGGAAGGGAGCGGAATGATACATAATCCCAGGCCAATAATAATTGCCAAAAACGAAATTTTCCGTATTGTCAAAAGGCCATTGGACAACGTATTTCCCATTGTTTTTGGAAATCTCGGACATCGTCAAATGATTGTCCTGAATGTATTTTACAATATGGGTAAACCCATTGGTACTGTCTCCTGCATCTACATAAGCGTCATTCATCATTTCCACCAATTGCAATATGTTGACAGATTTTTTTTCAAGTGCAGGCTTTTGTATTGTATAGGTAGCAGAAAAATTAAAAGTTGGTTTGGCTGTTTGCCCACTTTTAGTGGTAACCAAAATTACCCCGCCGGCTGCCCTTGCTCCATAAATAGCAGCTTGTGCATCTTTCAGCACACTAATACTGGCAATATCATTCGGATTGATATTATCCAGCACATACGAAGCATCTCCATCCTGAGGAATACCATCAATGACCACAAGCACTCCAGGATCGCTTCTGGAAGTAACTCCACGTATTGTGATAGAAGTCTGCGTCCCTCTGATCTCACCTTCATCACCCCTCACAATTTGCAATCCAGGAACCATGCCTTGCAATAATTCAGTCGTTCTGGCAGCAGGCCTTCCCGCTAATTGTTTCGCATCAATAGTAGATACAGCGCCTGTTAAGGTAGCTTTCTTTTGCTTTCCATAACCAATAACTACTACTTCATTTAAGCCGCTGGCAGTAGATTCCATCGTTACATTAAGTTCTACCCGCCCGGCTACCGGAACATCAAGCGTATTATATCCAATATAAGAAAAAACAAGCGTGGCATCATTAGAAGCATTGATTGCAAAACGTCCGCGAGTATTGGTTATGGTTCCCGTAGAAGTGCCCTTTACCTCCACCGTAACACCAATCAAAGGATGCCCTGCGGAATCAGTGACTGTTCCAGATACATTGAACTTAGGAGGCAGCGGGATTATGACAGAACGATTAACGTTAAAATGCATTCCGCTGGAAGAAAGATAGGGAAGAACATATCGTGAATTCCTGGTTATTACTGAATTCTTCTTCACTGTAATCGTATTACCTATTTCTTTGAAGGAAAGATCAAGTTGAGAAGCCAGCTTATCCAGCACCTCCCTCCCGTTCAAATCCTCTCCTTTAATATCAACAAGTTGGTCACAGTTTATTTCACCGGCATCATAGACAAAAGTGATATTTGCCGATTTTTTTAGGACATCGAAGACCTGCCTGACAGAGACGTTTTGCAGGTTGGTATGGATGGGGGCATTAAGTTGTGCTTCCCCGTTTTTGCCCAATAAGGTATTAAACGCGATAAACTGTATCAAAAAGCCTATCAAAAAATACCTGGATAGCATAACCAATACCTTACATAAATTTTTTTTCATATTTTTGTGTTGTCTAAGTTAAAAATGTCGTCTTTATGCACGGCGCCTTACTTCCTGCTTAGAGACGCTTTTTATCAAGATTTGCCGGTAATCTGCCGTTAGGTGAGTTACCGGTTTTTTTTATCCCTTTATTGTGGGATGAAGAAGTTAGCTGGTATTGCAAGTCATAGCGGACGTTTTAAAATTTGTTATTAAAAATTCTTACCTAAAAGATTTAAAATTATCACTCAATTCCGGCCAATGCCAAGTAGATATATACAACTCATGGAATTTGTTCAGAATCATCATTCGTTAATCAATGTCGTTTAGTTGAGGTTCTTTTGCCACCCTTCAACAGGCTCTCCAAAGGTTCATAGAACTCCTTTGGAAGAGAGTCCTTTGGACCGGGCGACGATCCAGTAGTCATAGTGAGCTTGTCGAACTATGTCCAAAATGAAATATTTTCTTACCTAAACGATATTCATTCGTTTCCTAAGGAATCCTCTGGATAACCTTTATTCTAAAATCAACAATGATTAATGATCCAATTTAATTATTGCTCATATAAGATCACCTTCTGCCCTTCTATCTTATATTTCAGATTATAATTAAACGACAAGCTTTCCAACACTTCCTGCAACGTTTCATTTTTATATTCTCCCGTAAGCTGCCAGTGTCGAGACTTTAACAACTGGGTATCAAACGAAACTCCGTAATATCTTTCCAACTTTCGCAATACTTCATCAATGTTGGCATTTTCAAAAAAGATATCCTGTGATTCCCATCCAAAGCTGGCTTTGGGATTCAGCTTATCCACCTCTAAACCCGTGGTGTTTTTGGTAAAAACTGCTTGTTCGCCCGGTGTAAGTATAACATGCTGTACTCTTTTCTCCTGATGCTCCGGTGCTTCTACCAAAACTTTTCCTTCTTTAAGAGACACCGCCACATCGGGATCGTTGGGAAACGCCGATACCGCAAAAGAAGTCCCCAGCACTTTTACCGATAATTTACCCGCATGAACAACGAATAATTTATTTGCCTCATGCTTTACCTGAAAATATGCTTCTCCATCCAGATACACATTCCTGCTTTTGTTATCAAAATCCTGCCGTATCGAAAGGGAAGATTGGGCATTCAGGGTAACTGTAGTCCCGTCCGGCAAGCTGATCTTCTTTATTTCTCCGTAAGTGGTCTGATATTTTATTTCCTTGCTGTTATAACTCCAATAGGACCACATAAATGAAGCTACCAGGACAATCCCTACAGCAGCAGCAGCTATGCCAACCCATATTCTTCTTGTATTCCGCTTTTCAGGAGCCACTGTTCTTAATTCTGCGATCTGCGCTGTAAGATGGTTCCAGTTCCTCTCCTTCTTTTTCACTATTTTCTTATTTCCTGCCGGAGACCAATAATTGTTCAAATCACTTTCATCCAGCCAATGGTGCACCATCTGTTCCTCTTCCTCTGAACATTTTCCCTGAATATATTTTTTTAATAATTCTCTGCTTATCGGGGACATCTGTGACCGTTTTTAAAGTTTATTCTTCTATGATTAAGCCGCCTTTTATATATAGTGTATAAAAAAGGAAGGATACCCTAAAGAGAAGAAAAATAAATTTTAACTCAATGGCATCTCTAAAAACCATCTATAGATTCGTGAAAACCAGTCTACCGGCAGGCAGGTTTGATAAAGCAATTGAAGTGATTACTAAAAACAAAAAAACTATGGGTATCAGGGAAATCGTGCTCGAAAGAGCGAAAAAAGAAGGCCGAGAAGAAGGACTTGAAAAAGGTATTCTCAAAGGGAAAGCAGAGGTAGTTTCCAACCTCGTCCTGAAAATGTGCATGACCGATACCCAGGCTGCCGATATTGCAGAGGTTTCTGTGGACTTTGTAAAGAAAGTACGCCGGAAACTGAAAAAATAGGCTCCCCTTAGGCAGCTATCCCTTACCTAAATTTTTTGAGTCATTAGTTCATAAACACTTGCGGCATGGCATAGTTGCTCAAAGCCCAGCCATACTGTTTTAAGCCCGGGCGGGCCATCTGATTTCCTTCCCAAATGTCCCCCTAATCTCCCTATCCATCGCACCGCTTGTTGTAAGGTTGGTGGCTGATTGGGTACGTTATTATGACCATGTATTAGCATATATAAGGTAATCCATTGTGCTTTTGTAAGCACTACTTCACAACTGACTTC
>SCQV01000077.1 GCA_004299085.1 Chitinophagaceae bacterium
CTCATAAGACGGATTTTAACCCAAATGCATGAATAAAATACCCAAACTTTCCCAATAAAAAATACCTTCATACCTTTGCTCATCAGATGATATGATGAATAACTTAATCAAAAGACAAAGATTAGCCGATGAAGTGGCTATTTTACTTCGCAAGCAAATAACCGAAAGTAAATACCGGAACGGAGAAAAGCTTCCTTCTGAACCTGAATTAATGTCTTCCTTCGGGGTAGGACGCTCCACTATCCGGGAAGCGGTGCGTATCCTGGCGCATTCAGGAATACTGAGGGTACAGCAGGGATTAGGAACTTTCGTTGAATTGCAGGATGGCATTTCGGAACCACTGAAACAACGGCTGAAACGTTCAAGCCCCGGCGAATTAAATGAGGTACGGCAATTACTGGAGATGAAAATTGCCGAAAAAGCAGCCATGCAACGTACCCAAAAAGATATTCGCAAAATGGAATCTTTATTGAAAAAACGCATGGATATTGCATTGACCGGCGATAAACAAGCTTGTATCGAGGCAGATATTGCCTTTCATATCAGTATAGCCGAAGCGGCAAAAAACGAAGTGCTGTCGGATTTATACAAAACATTTGCCATACAGATAAAACAATCGTTTCAGGATTTATATACCGGCACGGAGTCCTTTATTAAAACACATTTTCTGCATGAGGGCCTTTTACAAAGCATCCGTGATCAGGATGCTAAAAAAGCATGGAATTTTGCCAGGAAGATCACAGACAGAAAAGAATAATAAAATTCAGTATTAGACATCTTATAATCAGATCATCTGATCTTATTTCAACAATATGAATACTTCCTTTTTACTAAAAAAGAAAGCAACTGTAAAAGGAGCAACTGCGAAGACCCGTAATACCGCCGTTTACTCTGTGCTCATTTCGCTCAGCTTTGCCCATCTGCTGAATGATTCCATGCAGTCGCTGGTTCCTTCTATTTATCCATTGATCAAACAGGATTATCATCTGGATTTCGTTCATATAGGATTTATCACCTTAACTTTTCAGACGGTGGCTTCCCTGATGCAGCCCTTGGTGGGGAATTTTACGGACAAGCGACCGCAGCCTTTTTCATTGGCATTGGGAATGTGCTTTACGTTGTGCGGCGTTGTCTGTCTTTCTCTTTCCAAAAGTTTTGAGGCCATTTTATTTTCCGTAGGAATGATTGGTATGGGTTCGGCCGTTTTTCATCCTGAATCTTCCAGAATGGCTAGCCTGGCTTCCGGGGGGAAAAGAGGTTTGGCACAATCTGTTTTCCAGGTAGGTGGAAATACAGGGGCAGCCATTGGCCCGTTGCTTGCGGCAGCCATCGTAGTACCTTTCGGATTATCTCACATTATATGGTTTTCTTTGCTGGCATTAGCCGGGATTATTATCCTGTGGAGAATTGGTAAATGGTATAAAGGAAATTTGTTTTTGAGGGAAAAGAAACGGGCGACTACCTTAAAAATAGAAGGTCCGGTATCTCACCGGAAAACAGTCATCTCTATAGTGATATTGTTAGCCCTGATTTTTTCCAAATATTTTTATCTGGCCAGCATGAACAATTACTATACCTTTTTTCTGATTGATAAATTTCATGTTTCGGTTCAGGGCTCTCAGATTCACCTTTTTATATTTCTGTTGGCGGTAGCTTCAGGAGTCATGATAGGCGGGCCGATGGGAGATCGTTTCGGGAGAAAATATGTGATCTGGTTTTCGATATTAGGGGTTGCGCCTTTCACTTTGATGTTGCCCTACGCCAATTTATTCTGGACTTCTATATTAAGCTTTATTATAGGGACGGTTCTTTCTTCAGCCTTTCCCGCAATCATTGTTTATGCTCAGGAATTATTACCCGGAAAGCTGGGAATGATCTCAGGATTATTTTACGGATTAGCCTTTGGAATGGGAGGCATCGGCTCTGCAGTCTTAGGTGTATTGGCAGATAAAACCAGCATTTATTTTGTATTCCAGGTTTGTGCTTTTCTTCCTTTGATAGGATTATTGGCAGGATTTCTTCCAAGGCTTAAAACGAAGGAAGTTAAAGGAGCCTGGTCTTCTAAAACCTGAATTTTCAGAAATACCTTTTATTGGTTTATTAGTAAATTTGGCCCATATAATGAAATCCCGAGAAAAGACAATGATTAATTAAATCTCATTTGTATAAAACTAAGTTTTTAAAGATAAAATGAAAATCGGTTTATATTTTGGCTCCTTCAATCCCGTTCATACCGGGCATCTGATTATTGCCAATTATATGGCTTATAACACGGAGTTGGAACAAGTGTGGATGATATTAAGCCCCCGGAATCCGTTGAAAAATGCTGCCTCGTTACAGAACGAATATGACCGGTTGCATTTATTACAGTTAGCGGTGGAAAAAGAACCGAGATTACGCGCCAGCAACATAGAATTTTCACTGCCCAGGCCTTCTTATACCATTGATACGCTTACTTATCTTTCCGAAAAATATCCCGAGCATGAATTTGCGGTTATTATGGGTAGTGATAGCCTTCAAAATCTTTCTCAATGGAAAAATTACAAAGAGCTGCTGAAAAGATACCCGATATATATCTACCGGCGTCCGGGACATGAGGTAACTCCATATTCTGATGGTAAAATAAAGGTTTGTCAGGCGCCATTGCTTGATATTTCCGCCAGCTATATTCGCAATATGATTAAAGAAGGAAAGTCTGTAAGATACCTGCTCTCTGAAGCTGTTTTCGAATATATTACGGATAACCATTACTATAAAAAGTAGCTACGGAACATTCTCTCCTTTTTTAATAATTTTGATCCGTCTCCTTTTAATACCGAATTCATCCCGGTAAATTCTCAACAATAATATAAATATAGAAATCAATAAGGGGCCGAAGATCAGTCCTACAAAACCGAATAAGCTGATTCCTATCAATACGCCGAAAACAGTAATTAAAGGATGTACATCCGCGAACTTTTTCTGCCATAAAAAACGGAATACATTATCAGCGCTTCCCACAAGGAGCGCTCCGTAAATAAGCAACCCAATTCCAAGTCCCGTATGATTGTTTGCTATCTGGTAAATTCCCAAAGGTAACCAAATGATGGCGGTGCCTACCACAGGCAACATGCCCGCGAATCCGGTGATCACTCCCCAGAAAACAGGATCCTGCACCCCGAAAATCCAATATCCCAGCGTGCAAAGACCTGCCTGTACTATCGCCAGCAGAGGAATGGCAATCGCATTGGAAATAACCATGCTTTTGATCTCAACTCCCAGGCGATTCGTGTTTTCTTCTTTTAACGGCGTGTATTCATACAGCGTTTCTTCCATCTCAAGCGATTCTACCAGCATAAAATACAAGACAAAATACATAATCACTAAAGTCGTCAGCACGTTAAAAGTAGTCCCCAAAAACTGGGGCAGGAATTTGGTTAATGCATCCTGTATTTTTTGGATAGTTTCGGCGGAAAGGATATCAATGTGCGTATTAAATTTTATTTTCTCAATAAATAATTTCACTCCGCCAATTAACTGGGCAGAATGGCTTACTACAAAACTTACCTTTGATGCCATCATATTCACTATTAATGCCATTGGCACCAACAATATAATAACAGACGCCAGCATCAATAAAATAGCGGCAATCCATCGCTTCCAGTGTTTTTTATAGACCAGATAAATAACAGCAGGCCTCATTACTACATACAATGTGAGCGCACCGAGAAATGCGGGAATAAACCCCGTTATTTTCCAGAACAAGATACCGCCCAAGAATAGAATAATGATGATAAAGAAAAACTGTTTTAGGCGATCAGTATCGTAATAGCTCATAATGGATCAATTATGGAACGCTTTTTGATTGAACTTATTCAGTGAACCTTTTGCCTTTCCCATTGTAAAGTAAAAGGTATTTCAGCATACTACCAATAATTTATCATTAACACTTAAAGTATTATTTTATGAGCGACTCATCAAAAGGATTAAGCGGTTTCATCATAGGAGCTGCGATCGGAGCTGCAGCAGGAGTAGCTGTAGGTTATTTTCTGAATTCGGATAAAAAAGATGAATATGTAAATGCCCTTAAAGAAAAAGCGGAACATTTGAAAGACAAAGCATCCGAGTTTAAGGACAAAGTAAAGCATAAGCTGCATAAGACAGATGAAGTAGAAGATGCAATTGCCGGTTAATTGCTAATTTTGCCCCGCATGGAGGATAACTTTAAAGACTATTTTACCGAAAGCAAGAACATAATTTCCAATTATCTTGAGGCGCGTTGGAAACTTACCAGATTGCATGCTGTGGGAAAGCTCTCGCATGCATTGGGAGTTTTTCTGGCTATTATTATAGCCGCCATGCTGGGGTTTTTTGTGGTATTATTCCTCGGGTTATTATTGGCCTACGGAATATCGGAATGGACGGGTAGCTTTACGCTGGGCTTTTCAGTGAGTGCCCTGATATTTATTATTCTTTTTGCGATTGCCTTGATTTTCCGGAGAGGATTAATTCAAAAACCCATGGCTAATATTTTGATTAAAGAACTGGCGGAAGAAATAGAAGAAGCGGAAGAAAAAAATGATGAAAACTTCCACGTATGAAAATCAACAACGAGGCCATCAGGGTAATCAATATGCACACTTTGGAGCAGGAGAAAGCCCGGCTCAGAAAAATGTGCAAAGAGATGGAAAATGAATTACAGCTTCGGTTTGACTATCTGAAAGAAAACGCGGGCGGGATGGCATTCAATTCGGTATTTCCGGGGATTAAGAAGGAATCAGGGATATGGAATATCATCGTTCAGATAGCAAAGACCGGATGGAAAAATAGCTATGTACAAACAATTCTTTTTTCTGCGCTTGTTACTTTCATCGAATTTTTAGGGGCAAATTTTGGATTGAAATATTTATCAAAAATATTTAAGAAGACGAGAGAATATCCCGAAACGGAGCACTATTAAGGTTATCCCCATACTTTTGTGCCTTCCGTGCAATTAGCGCAGATATCAATATTTTTTCTTCCGTGCAATATCTTTGTTCTGAAATCTTTGTATTCGGCATTGTGCCAGATTTCTTTAAAAGAATTCTTTTGTAAATCCCCCATGCGATGCATAGCATCCTTATCAAAGCAACAAGGTACAATCTTTCCATCCCAAGTAATTACCGGATCATGCCATAGGCGCCAGCAGTGATTAGACAACTTATTTTTTATAGCATAGCTGCCGTCTTCCTTTTTCTGATAACGGGAGAACTTATCTATGGTGGGAATTAACGGGTTGCCTTTTTCATAATGATAAACCTGCGCTGTTTTAAAACGTACCTGATCCACGCCTACTTCTTTGGCTAATTTTTTCACCTCTTCTATCTGATGTTCATTAGGCTTTACTACTAAGAATTGAAAAAAGACAAAAGGTGTTTTTGATTTTAATTCCCGTTTCCACTTTATAATGTTTTTAGCGCCGTCAATCACTTTATCCAAATGCCCCCCCCTTCTGTATTGCTGATATACTTCCTGTGTAGTGCCGTCAATGGAAATAATAAGCCTGTCTAATCCACTCTCAATGGTTTTACGGGCATTTTCATCAGTCAGATAATGGGCATTGGTAGAGGTGGCGGTATATATTCCTTTATCGGAAGCATATTTTACCATTTCCAAAAAGCCCGGATTCAGATAGGGTTCACCCTGAAAATAAAAAATGAGATACAGCAACTCTTTTGACAGTTCATCTATTGTTTTTTGAAAGAACGCTTTGTCTAGCATGCCTTTAGGCCGGGTAAAAGCCCTCAGTCCGCTTGGGCATTCCGGGCATCTTAAATTGCAGGAAGTGGTAGGTTCAAAGGAGATGGATATGGGGTAACCCCATTGAACGGGCTTGTGAGTCCATTTGCTGTAGTAATAGCTGCTGAGCACTTTAGCAGCATTCCATGTACGGCTTGGGGTGAGCTTCGATAAAAGATTTAAGCTGTCCTGTAAATTAAACTCCTCCATCATCTTATTGCACTATATTTTATTACAGAAATGTCCTGCAAGGTACAATTATTCGGTGAACAGTGAAGCGTCTTATATCTGTAGGTTGAAATAATTTTTTTATTCTGGTCAAAGTGAGTAATTTTAACCCCATTTGACTGCTAAATTCATCTGTCTATACTCTTTTACCCTTTGTTGCCACTACGCTTTCGGAAACGGTTTTATACTTTCACAGGTCTGGTTATATTAGATACACTATAAAGAATCATATTATGGGACGCAACGATCAGTGGTCGGAAAAGGAATTAAAAGAGGCTTTTTTCAAAATGGTTTACACGCTGGGCCTTTGGATATCTTTTATGATGGTAACTATTTTTTTAGGCGTAGGGAAAGACTGGGGGTTTTTTGACAGCACTCACGTCCATGCATGGCAGCACATCCTGTTTTTCGCATGGTTGGTCATAATAATCCCTATTCTTTTATGGGTAACCATTATAAAAATCTGGAAGCTGGATGCTTTATTTAAAAGCAGCTTCAAAAAAGGGAAAAAATAACAATACCGGGGAACGTTGCTATTGCTTTTGCATCACCGCATTTTCCATCTTTTCCATATCTGGAAATGTCAATGGATGCTTGCTTCCATGATGACAGGTATAGCAGGTGACGTCATATTTTGCATTCACATAATTCGAAGCGAAGTTGCCGCCTTTTACCTTAAAGTATTTCTTATTAATCTTCATCATCATTTTCATCATGTGCCTTGCTATATCTTTATGGGGATTGGCATCTGAAGCAAAATCCAATTTCTTAGGATTAGTGGCAGAGGGAGCATGGCAATCTTCACAATGGTAATTTAAAGCGTGTTCAAAATTATGCATGATGGCAATCAAGGTGGCGTCATCAATATTCTTCGGGAGAATTTTAAGATTCTTGGGCCTTTCGTGGTGTGGTTGCGGCGCCTGGCTGAATGAAAGTGATCCAAAGGCAATGATGCCAACTACAATAAGTGTAGCTGCAATAGTTTTCTTACGAAACGAAATCATGGTTTGAAAATTTTTAGAATTGAGCTATAAAGATAAGTACATTAATTTTAATCCCGGATACTTTTTTTGTAAATTTGGCTCTTAATCATTCATATAATTTACCCCCCCGGCCACTTATCCTGATGATCATAAAATCATATAGTCATATTACAATTATCCATAAAATAAATTATCGTCACGATGCGAAAACTTATCACTTTGTTTGCCGTAGCAGCCTGTCTTTTTACAGAAGTAAAAGCGCAGTCTTTATATATGCCAAGAAATGTAGAAGCAGCTTATAAAAAAGGTACCCGCAGCATGACAGGACGCCCGGGTCCTCATTACTGGCAAAATCATGGTGTATATGATATTACACTTACCGCTATGCCGCCTAATCGTATTATACGCGGATCAGAAAAAATAACTTATTTCAATGATAGTCCCGACACGTTGAAAGAGATCGTGATGTCATTGGTATTAAATTTTCATAAGCCGCAAGCCATTCATTATGAATATTTCGATTCGGCATGGTTTACGTCAGGATTACATATAGATCACTTTGCTATTGATGGCTATGCGTGGGATCCTGGATCCCTTCACTGGAACATGACCTGGCAAAATGTAAAACTGAAGGAACCTCTGTTACCGGGAGATTCCATCCATCTGGACATTGACTGGCATGATGAAATCGCGTTGCAAAGCGGGAGAGAGGGCATGATTGATTCAACCACTTATTACATTGCTTATTTCTATCCACGTGTAGCCGTTTATGATGATTATAACGGGTGGGACAGATTGGACTTTACCGGTTATCAGGAATTTTACAATGATTTCAATAACTATACACTTCGTGTAAGAGTTCCTAAAAACTTTATTGTATGGGCAACCGGAACTTTGGAAAATCCTGACCAAGTATTGCAACCAAAATTTGCACAACGGTTAAAAGAATCCATGACATCAGACGATGTTATCCATATAGCCACCCCGGAAGATCTGGCTGCAAAAGATATTACGGCACAAAATGATGTGAATACCTGGGTATGGAAAGCCGATAATGTAACTGACATGGCGGTTGGAATCAGCGATCATTATAACTGGGATGCAGGCAGCGCGATGGTAGATAAAGCGACCGGTCGCCGTACCCTGATGCAAGCGGCCTATAATGACACGGCGGCAGATTTCCACCATGCAGTGAAAGTGGGCGAATATACTTTAAGCTGGCTTTCGGAAAACTGGCCCGGCGTACCTTTCCCATATCCCAAAATGACGGCTTTCCAGGGATATGCGGATATGGAATATCCCATGATGGTGAATGATGCCTCATCTAATGATAGCTTCTTTTCAATTTTAGTGGAGAACCATGAAATGGCGCATACTTATTTTCCTTTTTATATGGGAACGAATGAAAGCCGCTATGCTTTTATGGATGAAGGATGGGCAACTACTTTTGAATATTTAATTGGAATTGCAGAACATAACAAAGAAGAAGCGGACAGGTTTTATAAAATGTTTCGCGTAAACCGGTGGATAAATGATCCTTCTCAGGAAGAACAGGTGCCGATTATTACGCCAGCCAATATTGAACGGGGAATGGCTTATGGCAGCAACGCTTATGGAAAACCTTCGCTCGCTTATCTCGCATTAAAAGATATGTTGGGCGATCGGTTGTTTAAGAAATGCCTGCACACGTATATGGATTGGTGGCATGGCAAGCATCCTATTCCCTGGGATTTCTTTTATTCTTTCAATACGGCTTCCGGACAAAATCTTGACTGGTTCTGGAACAGTTGGTTTTTCTCTCACGGATATGACGATCTGGGCGTGGGTAAAGTATCCAAAACGAAAAACGGATATTTACTGAACGTAAAAAATATTGGTGGCTTTGTCATTCCTTTCGATGTGAAAATAACCTACACAGACGGCACTACGGAAGATATTCATCAAACACCCATTGTTTGGAAAAAAGATCAGAAACAGACGGATATCGTTATTAAAACGAGAAAAAGAATCAGTTCGTTAACCATTGATAACGGCATCTGGATGGATGCGGATGAGCGTAATAATACCTGGAAGGAGTGAAGTGTGTGAATTTTGCTCTTTATCCCTTAAATACTTTGATAAAATAGACATAACTCAATATAGAAAATATAATAAAGTACAATATGCTGACTATTTCATGCTGAGGGAAAATACCAAACATTTTAGGCGTTACCCAACTGGGAGGGTTCACTGTTGAGTAATTGAATGCGTAAGGAAAGTAGGTTATTTCTTTGGCCCTTCCCTGATATAATGCAACCCATATTATTTCACCCAAAACTGCTATGCCAATTGGTTTAATCATATTCTTAAACCGTATGCTTAACAAAAAATGAATGGCAAGTATTCCGAGCGAGGCAATAAACGAATGAAAGCACAGATTCAACAATGAAATGTAATCAGGTGAATAACTTGCTAACTGAAGTTCCGGCTTTATAAGCCCTACTGCAAACCCACAGCCTATCCAGATCGGGATGTAAAGGATATAAAAAATCGCTATGAAAATAAGCAGTGTCGCCAGCTTGTTGAAATAAACGCTACTCTTTGAAACAGGAAGCGTGAAAATATGCTTCCAGGTATTATTTTTATGTTCGATATTGAAAAAGAGACAGGTTAGTAATACTACAAAAAATGAAATGAACAAAAAGCCCATTCCTTTCCATGAATTTTCTGCAAATGTACTCCAGGGATTTTGTCCATGCTGAGGAATAAAACGTTTCCATTTGCTTAGAAAGATAAAGGACATGAATACCGGCATAAAAGCCGCTCCGAGAATTATAAGCCACGATGCAAATGTTTTCTTTGACTTTATAAATTCTGTACTGATATTTTTAAATATTTGTTGCATTCAGTTTTTTGTGATTTCTAAAAAAATATTTTCAAGGTCATTATCTTGTAACTGCATTTTATATATGTCAATGTTATTTTCTATAAGCAGCTTACAGATAGCGGCAACTTGTTCCTTGTCTTTATAAGGAACCGTCAAATGTGAGTTTTGCGAGGAAGAAGCCTGAAATTTAGTATAGATAATTTCAGATGCTTTTTGATTGTTGCTTGTTTCAATATGAATCGTTGCAGATCTATGCTGCAATTCTTTAAGGTCGCTGTATTTCCCTTGAAATACCAGTTTACCCCTATTTAAAACACCCAGATGAGTTACAATCTTTTCTATTTCGGAGAGCAAATGACTTGATAAAAAGATCGTAATTCCGTTCTCTTTATTCAACTTTAAAAGTAATTCCCTGATTTCAATCATCCCGTTTGGATCCAAACCATTCACAGGCTCATCTAATATTAATAGTTCAGGTTCCGAAAGTAATGCAATGGCAAGTCCCAAACGCTGCTTCATTCCCAGGGAGTATTCTTTTACCTTTTTTTGAGAGGCTTTCGTCAAGCTAACCAGTTCAAGAACTTTATCAATGCGATTTTTATCTACATTTCTGATTCTACGAGTAATCTCTATATTGTCAAAACCGGATAACTGTTCGTACAATGAAGGCTGCTCAATAAGCGAACCTGTTTTTGAAAGAATACTGATTCTATTATCTTGGAGATTTTGTTCAAATAGTTGGATGTTGTTATTTGCGCTTGGCAGAAGCCCCAGAAGCAACCGGATAGTTGTTGTCTTGCCGGAGCCATTCGGTCCAAGGAATCCATAAATTGAACCTTGCTCAACTTGCAGATTCAATCCTTTTAAAATAAAATCATCTTTACTATAAGCAAAATCAAGATTTTGAGTTTTTATTATAGTCACTTTTTGTCAAGGTTATTTATTTTGAACAGGTACTTAAAATAAGTCACAAAAATACCGATTTCCAGCAGTCACGTAGGGAGATAAGAAGGCTCATTTTCTTATTCTTACACAATCAAGAACAATGCTTTCACCGCAGGATCAATGCTGGCAGAATTATTACTTTCTTTACCATTCCGAGCTGAGCGATGATAGCGATAAGGCTTTTGTTTGCTGCTGTCCGGTGAAACAGAGGTTGAATCATTATTATCGTTATTATTATTATCATTATTACTATTACTATTCAAATCTTTTAACCCGTCCTTCGTCATGATATAACTTCCTCCATAATCCCAATCCTGGTTGTCATTATCATCCATATTCCAGTTGCCATTACTGAATCCGAAGTTCCAATGACGGCGCAGATTCATCCCTCTCAGGTCGTCACTAATCCGAATGATCTTCCCTATGGGGACGAGCACACGTACCTGCACATGTTGATTTCTGAAAGGCAACCCTTTTGGAATGGAAAATCCATTGGGGATATACAATACTGTATCCTGCTGCGAAACATTCAACACAATATCTTTAGCATATTCTCTTGCCCGCTCGTAGGAATATCCATTGGAAGCGCGCACCATTTCAACGTGGAAACTATCATCCGGACTTTTATGAACAGACAAGGTGACGGTTTTTAGAATGACGGTATCATCACCCGCTTCAATGAAGTTGCTGAAGGCTGTCCATCCCGAAACGCTCACATTGGAAGGCATGCGGCTGATCATCAGATGCCCTTGTTCCGGTTGCCGAATGGCGATGCTGGAAGTTTCCCTGTAATTCATTCTGAAATCATTTCCTACAGAAATAAATAGCCATACCATGCAAACTATACCGATAATCCAAAGTATAAATAAGCTCGAACCTACATATCTGTTTTTAGGTTTGAATCCGGTAATTAGCTTTATACATAACCATATTATGGCTACCACGGGAATACCCAGTGTTAAGAAAACTGCCGGCCATGCCAGAAATTTCTGTAATGAAGAACTCAGCAGTAATCCTTTGGCAGGAAACATCATGGAGGAAAAAGCAGCCGTTCCTATAAATCCCCCGGCTATGCTTACTAAAGCGATACAAAGTCCAATGACAATAACTCCCAGAATGAAATAAGCAAATATTTTTAAGATAAGCACTATCGCATCGCCGAGTCCGGAATTGTGCATGGGAGCTGCATAAGGCGGATTATAAGGATTGGAAGCCGGATTTCCCTGTGTGGCAGATGCTCCTGTTGCATTTGTGGCAGATGCTCCTGTTGCATTTACTGTATTGCCGGAAGTTGCAGTGGTGTCGGTGTCACTTTTTTTTTCCTCCTGAGTTTCCTTCATGGCATTTGTAATGCTTTGCAGATCTACTTTTTCTCCGCGCATCTCCAATTTTTCAGTAACTGTCTTTGCCTTAGGAACCGAAATCCAAAGAATAACATACAACAGGATAAGTGTTGGTAAAGAGCCTACCGATAACGGAAAGAAAAATCCGGAGAATGAAAACCAATGACGGAAGATACTGGCGAAAATGATTCCAAGCAATGGCAGCACAAAAATAATTCTCGGTACAACCGGATCTAAATTCAGATAAGCTGCAATACCTGATGCCACACCGCCGACCACTTTATTATCAGGGTTACGGTATAATCTTTTCCGGACGGTATTTTGCAGAGAACGGCTGGAAGGCAGCACAATCCATAAGATGATGTACGCCAATAATCCTGTTCCCCATGCCAGGATCAGCAGGAAGGTAAGGATACGGACGATCACCGGATCTATATTGAAATAGGCTGCAATTCCGGAACAAACTCCTCCGAGAACTTTATCATTTTCATTACGCGTTAATCGTTTGGATACCGGTGCAGTAAGAGGAGGAGGCGCAGCCTGTGAATTTGCTTGTTTTTCCTGCGGCTCTGTAGCTGTTTCTTCTTCCAATTGTTCAGGGCGTCCCATAGCGGCTACCATCGCATTCACATCCTCATCGGTAATACAATGGGCGCCCTTTTTCAGCTTTTCCTGGAAGATTTCTGCAATGCGGTCTTCAATATCGCTCACGATCTCATCTCCGCCTTCCTCCCGGCTGAAATGGCGCTTCAGGCTGTCAAGATAATTTTTCAGCAGCTCATAAGCCGTATCTTCAATGGGTATCAAGCGGCTTGACAGGTTAATGTTGATGATCTTTTTCATGTTAAATGAAAGGTTTAGGATGTTGTGGTTTGTGAATTTTTAATCGGTTGAGTTAATTGATTGACAGCATCGGCCAGTTCATTCCAGGTTGCCTCCAATTGCCTGTAAAACTCTTCCCCTTTTTCAGTCATAGAAAAATATTTCCGTGGAGGCCCTGAATTACTTTCTACCCACCGGTAAGAAAGCAGGCTGGCATTTTTAAGCCTGGTGAGCAGCGGATAGAGTGTTCCTTCAAAAAGGTCTAACTTGGCCTCTTTCATTTTTTCAATGATATCTGACGGATACGCCTCTCCCTGCCGGATGATGGAGAGAATACAAAACTCCAGCACCCCTTTCCTCATTTGCGATTGCGTGTTGTCAATGTTCATTTTTGCCGTTTTTAAATAAATCAACGATACAAAGATATGTATTAAGTTAGTACTATGCAACACATAATACTATTGAAGGCAAAATAAATTTCGGATTTTTAAAGCTATTAAGTGGTAAAACTCCCTCTGGCATTTAACTTTACTTATATTCAGAACATAAAAAGTTATTTAATAAATGTGATGAACGGTTCTAATAAATGATGAGATAAAAGTGAGTAGGCATATTGGAATGACCTTATTTACCTGGCTGGCTTATACTACTTATTATTGTCCCATTTCCTGGTTATTACCGGCCGCTATGCATTTTCCCTAGGGTTATGGGGCATTAATTATCAGGTGTGGGAAATTTGAGTGTAGTATCGGAATACTAATATACTCCTTCAAAGATTATCAAGTTGTATATTCAAATTGCTCATCCAGTGATAAGATATGAGTTTAGATGACTCTCTTTAAGTCTTATCTATCACCTACTCCCTCACCTGTCCGTCTCCAACAACAACCCATTTTTCTGTCACCAATTTCTCCAAAGCAAAGGGACCCCGTGCATGCAATTTTTGTGTGGATATACCTATTTCTGCTCCCAGGCCGAAAACGGCGCCATCTGTAAATCTTGTGGACGCATTAGAATATACGACCGCAGCATCTACATTATTTAAAAACTTATCAATGGCTTCCTGGTTCCGGGACACAATACATTCAGAATGCTTAGAAGAATATTCCCCGATGTGCCGAAGCGCTTGCTCAAGACCCGGAACCACCTTTACGGAACAGGCAAGAGAAAGAAACTCTCTGCCAAAATCAGATTCATTCGCCTTTTGGAGTAAGTTATAATGTAGTTTAAATAAGATAGCATAAGCATCAGGATCAGCATGTACCATTACCTGACTGTTTTCAAACAAAGGAATCAACCTGGTTAAGAATTCCTCGGCCACCTCCTTATCTACTAACACAGTGTCCAAAGCGTTACATACGGAGGGCCGGTTCACCTTTGCATTATGGACGATCCTTGCCGCTTTTTCCATATCTGCCGTCTTATCTACATAAGTGTGACAAACTCCGGCACCTGTTTCTATCACAGGGATTTTAGAATTGTCACGTACAAAATCGATCAGATTCTGTGATCCTCTGGGGATAATAATGTCCACGTACTTTTTAGCTTGTAATAAATCATGCACATATTCCCTATCAGCAGGGAGTAATTGGATTATATCCGGATTTACCCCGGCAATTTGTAACGATTTTCTTAGTATATCTGTCAAAATACGATTACTATTCCACGCATCTGACCCCCCCCTCAGCAAGACAGCATTACCCGACTTGATACACAACGCAGCTACATCTACCGTCACATTAGGGCGAGATTCATAAATAACTCCCACTACACCCAATGGCACGGTTATTTTTCTTATTTCCAGTCTGTTCTCAAGTATTTTCCTGTATAATTCCTGGCGGGTAGGATCTTTTAACCGGCTGATATCTTCCAGGCTCTTTGCCAGTGTCTCCACGCGCGTTTTATCCAGTATCAGCCTGTCATAGCGTGGATCTTTTCGTTCCATCCTTTCTAAGTCATTTTTATTTTGAATTAGAATTTCAGGTGTGGAATCACGAATAGCAGCAGCAAATGCTTCCAGCAGAGATACTTTCTGCGCCCCCGTGAGATCTTTTGCTGTCAGGCTTGCTTCTCTCGCTGTTCTTAGTTGTTTATCAATGGAAGACATCATGTTTTTTTCTTTTTCAATCTCTCTCTTACAAAAGTACTATATCATTTGCGTGAGCAAGTTCCATGTTTCTTTTCTTCAACGAGTTTTTCTCTCTATCAAAATCAATTTTAGCTTTAGCCACTGCGAAAATATCTCCTTCCGTATTGGCAATATGAAAAACTTCTCCTGCCTCAAATGAATGAATCACTTCTATGACACCTACAGCGAGCAGGCTGTTTCTGCTCATTAAAGCCTTTTTTGCTCCTTCATCCACTTTTACCAGCCCTTTGATAAGGCTTCCACTGGCCAGCCAGTTCAGTCGTGAGTTCAGCCGGTTGGATTTTGAAGTACAAATAGTCCCCGCCTTTCCCATCTCTGCTCGTAAAATGCTATCTTCTCCATCCATATTGAATATAACCACTTCAATACCTAAATGTGTAGCCGTTCTAGCGAAATTTAGCTTGGAAGTCATTCCTCCGAGTCCTACCTCATTGACTTCTTCTCTAACTAAAGCCAGAATATTTCTATCAATATCCGGTATGCGCTTTATGACTTGATTGTTACTGTCTAACACGCCGCCATGGGTCGTTGCCATCATTAATTTATCAGCTCCGAAACCCACAGCAATCATGGTTGCCAGCTCATCATTGTCTGAAAATTTCAACTCTTTATTGCTGACTACATCATTTTCGTTGGCTATGGGCAGGATATTATTTTTCCACAAAGTTTCATAGGTGCTTTTTAGTTGTAAGAACTGGTAACGATTGGCAAAATGTTGCCTTTCACAGAGGCTTTGTGCGATTTCTATATGAAAAGGGCGGAAATACCGGCCATAGGTCCGAATTAACAACGGGTTTCCTATGGCAGCGGCGGCCTTTTTTTCAACCAGGGAACCGTGATAATTTTTCAGATGTTTTTTGCCCGCAGCCACTGCACCTGATGATACAATGACGATGTTATATTTTTCTTGCAAAACAGCGCTCTGGCGGGCTATTTCTAATATTATACGTTCATCAATTTCACCATCGGCGGCTGTGATAGAAGATGATCCGAATTTTAAAACCAAAACAGGCTTCTTCATTCTAAATAAGTCAATATTTAATATTCGACACAAAGTTAATAAATACGGCTGACGGATTTCTATTTCAGCCACCGTGCCAATACCTAACCCGTTCTGTTAAACCAGTTTGACAATAGCAATCTTTCTGCAAAAAAACCGGAGGAACACATTACTTATGAAATTCAATACAAGGAAAGCTAAGACCGCTATAACCGAACTCAAAAAAACAGCTTATTATTAAAAAAGAGGCCACCCCACTTTTGGGAAACAAAAAAGATGAAGGATTCAAAAGCTCATTGCAAACTGTTGTGCAAACTTATAACGGCAGGTATTTGTATCCGGGCATAGAGGAGCAGACTGCACACTTGTTGTATTTTGCTATCAAAAACCATTTGCAATCCCCCTCTTTGGCTTGTACCTTTGCTCTCAAATTAAGTATTCATGCCGGAAAATATTTCTCCTTCCGATGCGCTGGAACGGCTGAAAGCCGGCAATCAGCGCTTTGTCCAGAACAAGCTCGCCGATCGTGATTTCTTGACCCAGGTAAAAAATACCGCCAACGGGCAGCATCCATTTGCTGTTATTGTGGGTTGTATTGATTCCAGAGCCGTCCCCGAACTGATTTTCGACCAGGGTATCGGCGATTTATTCTCTGTCAGAATTGCAGGAAATGTGATTGATGAAGATGTGCTGGCAAGCCTTGAATTTTCTTGCGCTTTAGCCGGCGCCAGTCTCGTTGTTGTAAAAGGGCATACCCACTGTGGTGCCGTGGCAGGCGCATGTTCAGGAGTCACAGAAGGCCATTTGGGAAAATTATTATCTAAAATTAATCCCGCTATTGAAGAAGCAAAGAAAATTCAGGGAGAAAACTTAGCTGATCCCGCGTTCAGAGATGAAGTTTCCCGTCTCAATGCATTATATTCCGTAGAGCAAATCAAGCAGCAAAGTAACATCTTAAGAGATTTATCCGAACAGGGAAAAATAAAAATTGTAGCTGCCTTATATGATGTAACTACTGGAAAAGTAAACTTTGATCTATAAAGACAAACAGAAAATTTTTGGACCACTGAAGCACGAATTTTCACAGAGTTTTTCCCTGTGTTGTTCTGTGCTTCCATTCAAGGGTTCAAAGAACTCCTTTGTCCGTAAGGACTCCTTTGGAGTGGCAAAAAAACGAGCCTTTGATTACTTTCCCCACTGAAAATCCTGCAGCTAAGGATTCGTAAAATAATAAAGGTTACTTATTTGGTTTAATAGTATAATTCCATTCTGGATGAAACTTATGTCTTTTTAAATTCACTTCATTCAGTTGGTCATCCGTTATTTTCTTCCCTTTTTCATATTCATTTAAGTCAAGCGTTGCTTTTACTTTGAGTCCACTATCGGTTTTCACGGCTCCTATCAATTGAACAACGGTCTCATAGTCTTCCAACGGGATTCCTTTCCAGTTCATGGTTATATGAGCAAATAAACGATGCTCTATCTTGTTCCATTTACTGGTACCGGGAGGAAAATGACATACCGTAATTTCAAGTTTCGTTTTATTGGCCAATTTCTGTAGTTCCGTTTTCCATAATTTATTTCTATATCCATTGCTTCCACCGCCATCTGCCGTAATCAGTAATTTGTTAGCCTTGGGATATTGTTTTATACCCATCCTGCGCCACCATTGCTTGATACTATATACCGCAAATTCTGACGTATCACTGGAAGTTCCTACATTTACAAAGCCTGCATTATTAGCTATATCATATATTCCGTAAGGTGCAGCTTTTTTATCCCCAAAGTCATGTACTTGCACTGCTCTCGGCTCTCCTTTGGGATAATAGGATTTTCCCGAATTCTTAAAATTACCAATGAGCTCTTTTTTCTTTGTATCCACCGATATAGCCGGATAACCGGATGCCAGATATCTTTCTGTCTTATCGTTAATGTACATAAACTGTTCATTGCGATCAGGATGATTATTGCCTTCTATCCGTTTTGAATTAGACTGCAAACTGAATCCTGCTTCATTTAACAGGTCTGCTACTTTAGCATGGCTCACCGGATATCCCTTCTTTTTCAAAGCTCCGGCTAAATTCCTTGTACTCAGGCAGGTCCATTTAAGTACACTTTCAGGATGACCACGTGTTACGGGTTCCAACATCTGATTCAGCGCCTTCAATAGTTCCGGGTTTTGTTCTTTCAGCCTTTTACGTCCGCCTCCTGCTTTTCTTATCCTGCTCCCTGTGGCTATCCCATTACCAGCCGAACCTTTCTGCCCTATCTTTAACGCTTTAATCTCCTTTTTACCTTTAATAATGGTCTTACGGGAAACACCCGAGGCCTGAGCTACCAACAACACACCGCCATGACCTATATCTTCGGCTTCTGCCGCTAAATATAAACGTTGCTGCCTTTCATCTAAAAAGGAAAGAACTTTTGAAATTTTCTTCTTTAGCATCTCTGGAGATTTTATCTCCAAAAATACATCTTTTTCTCACAAAAATAGTAACCCTTATTTATTTACAATCCCTAAAGGTATTTATCCCCTTTATGGCGTTTGATCTCTCCCACATAATCGCGGATTTGCTGCTCATTGTCTTTGCTGCATATTAATAATACATCCGGTGTGTCTATAATAATGAAGTTGTCTAACCCTTGTAATACGACCAATTTTTCGTCCGGTGTTTTTACCATACAGTTTGCGGCGTCAATGACCAGCACGTTTTTCCCCGAAACTGCATTGCTGAGATAATCTTTATCCATATTCTCATAAGCGGAATTCCAGGTCCCGAGATCGCTCCACCCGAAGTCGGCGGGAACGACAAATACATTTTCCGCCTTTTCCATGATGGCATAATCAATGGAAATATTAGTGCATTGTGAATAAATAAATTCAACTGCCTCCTTTTCTTCAGGGGTATTTAAACGCGCCATATCCTGCTCAAACATATCACACAAATCGGGCAAATGTTTTCTGAAGGCTTCCAAAATGGATTGCACATTCCACAAAAAGATGCCCGCATTCCAAAGAAAGTCGCCACTTTGTAAAAACGTTTTTGCCAGCTCCGTGTTGGGTTTTTCAGTAAATGTTTTTACCGGAAAAACATTATCCGAAACCGCTTTCATATCATATTGAATATAGCCATAACCGGTATCGGGCCTGGTAGGTTTTATGCCAAGCGTAAGCAAGGCATTGTATTTATCCGTAAATCCCAGTCCGTCCGTACAGATTTTCGAAAATACATCGGGTTCTAAAATTAAATGGTCTGCCGGAGCGCAAATAACGTTGGCTTCCGGATCAATCTTATTTATTTTATAAGAAATATAAGCAATGCAGGGCGCCGTATTTTTCCGTGACGGTTCACCCACGATATTTTCCCAGGGTAATTCCGGAAGCTGTTCATGAACCTGATCTATATATTGCACATTGGTAACAATATAAATATTTTCCAGCGGAATGAATTGGGCAAATCTTTCAAAAGTCCAGCGGATAAGAGATTTACCGGTATTCAGGATATCTAAAAATTGTTTGGGGCGATCATGCCGGCTGACGGGCCAGAAACGGCTCCCGATACCCCCCGCCATGATAGCTACGTAATGGTGTTTGTTCATTATCGTCTTATTTTACAAAAGTCCTTCTTTAATAATATCATGCAAATGAATGACACCTGAATATTCGTCATTGTTCAGCACGATGAGCTGGGTAATATTGTACCGGCGCATTAATTCGAGTGCGTGCACAGCCAACGCTTCATCGGAAACAGTTTTGGGATGGGTATTCATGACATCTGCAGCGCGGAGCGTCTCCCAGGTTGATCTTTCTTTCAGCATCCGCCTCAGATCACCATCGGTGATTATACCGGCAATTTTTCCCCCTTCGTCCAGCACAGTGGTCATTCCCAATCGTCTTTTGGTGATCTCCATGATTACTTCTTTCATGAGCGTTTCTTTCCCGACAGCCGGTTTTTCATTCTGCAACGAAAGGTCTTTCACTTTCAGATAAAGCTTTTTACCTAAAGTACCGCCGGGATGAAATTTTGCAAAATCATCCGAAGAGAATCCTTTTAGTTTCATCAGACAAACTGCCAGCGCATCGCCCATAGCAAGCTGTGCCGTGGTGCTGGCGGTGGGCGCCAGATTATTGGGACAAGCTTCCTGACTGACGGTGGTGTTTAATATAAAATCCGCCTGTTGAGCCAGGTAAGAGTCAACATTTCCGACAATGGCAATAAGCGGATTATGAAAATTCTTAACCAAGGGGGCCAATAATTTTATTTCGGGAGATTCACCACTTTTAGAAATACAAATAACTACATCCTCCTGCCGGATCATTCCCAGGTCACCATGAATGGCATCGCCGGCATGCATAAACAGAGCAGGCGTTCCGGTAGAATTGAAGGTAGCAACGATTTTCTGGGCAATAATGGCACTTTTCCCAATACCGCTGACCACTACGCGCCCCGTGGAACGGGCTATTAATCGTACCGTTTTTCCGAAATCTTCAGTCAGCATACCCTCCAGCGCATGGAGCGCCTCGGATTCCTGATGAATGGTATTACGCGCAGTTTCTAATAGTGCGGATTCAGACAGATTATTCATTACTCTCAAGCTCAATCAAGGTGCGAATAAAGCAAAAAAAGTTGAACATTATGAAATTTTCCTTTGAAAAGATATTTTAAAATTCATAATTATTGATTAATTTCGTGAGCCTTAAAAGGCATGACAGATTATTTTAATATATTACAGTCTTTTTATTTAAAAATTTATAAATAATGGAAGTTGCGACAGCGAGCTTAAAAGAAGCATTGCAGGAGTATTTTGGTTTCGACGGATTTAAAGGAAATCAGGAAAAGATTATTAAAAGTATTTTATCGGGAAGAGACACGTTCGTGATTATGCCGACGGGGGGAGGTAAGTCGCTTTGTTATCAGTTGCCCGCTTTGATGAGTGAGGGATGCGCACTGATTGTTTCTCCACTTATTGCGTTGATGAAAAACCAGGTGGATTTAATGAGGTCCTACAGCAGCCTGGATAATATAGCCCATTTTTTAAACTCCACCTTAAGCAAAACTCAAATAAAAAAGGTTCGGGAAGACCTTAATTCCGGAGAAACCAAATTATTATATGTAGCGCCCGAAACGTTGACCAAGCAGGAAAACATGGACTTTTTCCGTGAATTGTCGCCCTCCTTTATAGCGGTAGATGAGGCCCATTGTATTTCAGAATGGGGGCATGATTTCCGGCCTGAATACCGCCGGCTTCGTGAGATGATCAATGAAATAAACCCTGATCTGCCTATTATAGCGCTTACCGCAACCGCTACTCCGAAGGTACAGAGCGATATCGTTAAAAACCTGGCGCTGAAAGATCCGAATGTTTTTATTTCCTCCTTTAACCGGTCCAATCTTTATTATGAGGTAAGGCCTAAGAAGAGTAAAGAACAGGCTATCAAGGAAATTGTAAAATTTATTCATCTGCATAAAGGTAAAAGCGGAATCATATACACTTTAAACCGGAAAACGACCGAAGAAATAGCCGATATGCTTACGGCCAACGGTATCAAAGCGGTGGCTTATCATGCCGGTTTAGATTCTTCCACCCGTTCCAAGCGGCAGGATCTTTTCCTGAATGAAGGTGTGGAAGTGATTGTTGCCACCATTGCTTTTGGAATGGGCATAGATAAGCCGGATGTGCGCTTTGTTATTCATTTTAATATCCCCAAAAGCTTAGAAAACTATTACCAGGAAACGGGCCGTGCAGGACGAGACGGGTTAGAAGGAAATTGTATCTGTTTTTATTCCCATAAGGACATTCAGAAATTGGAGCATCTGATGCGGGATAAATCGTTGAGCGAGCGGGAAATGGGCGCCCAGCTTATTAATGAAACCGTTGCGTATGCCGAAAGCGCTGTCTGCCGCCGCAAATTATTGCTGCATTATTTCGGAGAAGAAACGAAAGAAGAAAATTGTGGGAGGTGCGACAACTGCCTTCATCCGAAAGAAAAAATAGAGGTAAAAGCAGGGGCAGAAGTAGTATTGAAAACTATTCAGGCACTTAATGAACGTTTCCCGATTGAGTATGTGGTAAACATTATCATCGGAAAAAATACACCGCAGATAGCCACCTTCCGGCATGATAAGCTGAAAGAGTTTGGAAGTGGCAAGGAGCATGACGGGCATTTCTGGAATTCCCTTATCCGGCAGATGATGCTGGAACATCTGATTGAAAAAGATATAGAAGAATACGGTTTACTGAAGATAACGGAAAAAGGACATAAGTTCCTGAAAAAGCCTTATTCCTTCAAGATGGCACTGAATCATCAATTTGATGAAGCCGGCGATGGCAGCGATGAGGAAGAAGTCATTCCTTCGGGACCGGCTACCGCCGATCCGGCGCTTTTCCAGATGCTCATGGATTTGAGAAAGCAAGTGGCTAAGGACAAAAATCTGCCGCCGTTTGTTATTTTCCTCGAAAATTCTTTGGAAGATATGGCCACTCATTATCCCACCACCATGAAGGAAATGGAAAAGATACAAGGAGTGAGCGCAGGTAAGGCATTAAAATATGGCAAGAAATTCATTGAGCTGATTGGTAAATATGTAGAAGAAAATGATATTGACAAGCCGGATGATTTTGTGATGAAAAGTGTGGTGAATAAAAGTGGGCTGAAAGTGTTCATTATTCAGAATATTGATAAGAAAATACCTTTGGAAACCATTGCTAAAAACAAAGGACTTAATACCGATGATTTATTGGATGAAATGGAAACCATCGTTGCCAGCGGCACTAAGCTCAATGTAGATTATTGCCTTGATGAAGAGCTGGATGATGATGCGCAGGATGAGATCATTGATTATTTCAAAAGTTGCGAGACATCCAGCCTGAAAGCCGCTCAGGAAGAATTGGTGGACGGCGATTATTCTTCGGAGCAATTAAAGCTCATGCGGATTAAATTTTTAAGCGAATACGGCAATTAACACTTGGAACATACGCGGAAATCTTTATCTTTGCACTCCTTTTTTGGGAAAAAGAGAAGTGCGGTGAATATTTTCTGGGGCAATCATTTAACGGAAAGGCATATCTGTTTTTCTTAGTGTTCCAGTGAGATAGTTTCGCGTGATGCGAGACAAAGGACTGAAAATCCTTGGTGCGATAGCTCAGTTGGTAGAGCAAAGGACTGAAAATCCTTGTGTCGGCGGTTCAATTCCGCCTCGCACCACTACCACTACCAATTCTTTCTTTTTTAAAAAAAGGAAAGTGAATGCAACCCTCAACAGCAAAACCTGCTACTTCACTCTTATTTATCCTCATTTGGATAATACTTATAATTCTGGTAGCTCGATACGGCAGGAAACGAAAGTTAGGCTTAGGATGGACGTTAGTTATTTCCATCATTCTTAGCCCCATTCTGGGATTTATTATTGCTGCCGCTTCTGGAAAGAAAGAAGTCTTAATAAGGTGATTCCCCAAAGAGTAAAAGAAAATGGGATAGGTACCACCTTCTAATTTAAAGAGACACTTCCTTCCTTTCTGGTATGCCAGTATTGCTGCCGCAACGGGGGCTACAGGAATTCCACATTCGAATATTTCCCCTATCGTAGATGGTGAAT
>SCQV01000078.1 GCA_004299085.1 Chitinophagaceae bacterium
CAAATATATGCGTATATTATGAAGACGACACTCAATCTCCGTTTCGATAAAAATACCATTGAGGCAGCGAAAAAATATGCTTCCAAAAGGCATACAAGCCTGTCTGAAATTGTCGAGGGATATCTGAAAAAACTGGTTGCACAAGGCAAAAAAAAAGAATTTACCTCTGACGAACTTATGGGTGTCCTTAAGGAATACCAAGACCATTCTGATGAAGAAATAAAGGAATTATATTTGAAAGGGAAGCATCCTGCGTAAAATACACTTGGAAACAAAACAAAGATCTGCTTTGTTTCACCCCTTCCGAATTTTTAAAAATAGCAGGATAAGATAGCACCCATTAATCTTTTACGGCTTCTTGTCGTTACTAACCTTGCCTTCTTCCGTCTTTTTCTCTGCTTTATGTTTTTCTCTCGGAGGTTTCAGTTTTGGTTTCCACATTGGAATACGATAGCTGATGGTATAGCTCACATCAAAAACGGAGTTTTTAGTGGCGTTTCCAAACCCAGGTATAATATACGGACGGACCGGGTTGCCTATGTTTTGTGTCGTTAATATGCGGAGATGCAAAGCCCATCCCATGAAGAAATTATTCAATACTTCTGCTTTCATTCCCAGAATTAATTCTCCCCACTGTGGCATTAATGCTTTAGAGGAAAAACTTCCGTTTACATTTCCCCAATAAGGATCATTGATCTGATATTGAGGGATGCTACGCGTCATCCGGGCTATGCCATAACGAAAACCGGCATATACCATATTGGCTTCCTGTGGGAATTGCAATTTAATGAGATTATAATCCACTCCTGCTTTCAGATAAACCCCATTCGAATTATATTCAAATACGGGTTTATTGTCAAGATGCGTCTTATTCCATCCGGCATCGGCAGCAATATACAGGTCACTGTCAACGCGGGCGTCTGCCTGAATTTCGAAATCAGTCCGATAAAGGTTGAAATAATGAACCGGAATACGGCTTAAATCTATACCAAGCCTAAGCCCATATTTATCATCTGATTTAAACTGGGCAGAGGATGGAGTAAGCGCACTCGCCATGATAATCAAAAGTAATAAATAAGATATCCTGCTAATAATATATTTGAATATTGATCGCATTCGAAGTAACGATGTTTTTAGTGGTAAGCGATAGGGAGTCAATAAAATGATAGGTGGAATAAACGGTGTCAATATTAAAAAAAGTTGTAAAGCCACAACCGGAAGAAACAAACTGTAAGGACCGTTTATATTTTATGGTAATAGTATCGCCAATAGCGGAGGGAGAGTTGGGTTGAATAAAAAAAGCGGTAGTATCCACATTTTGATTGAGGGGCAGATAAATGCTGGAATAGGAGGCTGAATCTGCAAGCAGGCTGTCTGCTCTTCCTATGCCATACATGGTTAAGGCGGGCAGTGTACTGTCCCGGGACGTTCCGTTCACCATCTGGAAGAAGCCTATTCCAAGCGATGTTTGTACAGGCGAATTACAATCCTTATAGTTCTCACAGGAAAATAACGAGCAAGTTATCAGGAAACAAAAAATATACAACAGGATTTTTCGGTTCATGCAAAATATTTCTTCCCGCAAAGTAAGGAAATTTATCAGTGAAAACAGCCATAACCAGGAAACAGGCTATTTTAATCTAAGCTTAAAGTATTTATTTGAACGGGAGGAATGGATAAGAGCAGCAATAAAAATCTTAGTATTAGAAACTCTATAATATATTTTGTAAGGAAATCTTGTAAGAGTGTACTTTCCAAATCTGATCTTTGTTGATCTTCCAAAAATTAAAGGATTATTCTTAATAATTGATTCGGCAAAAGTTATTTGCTCCAAAAACCTGTTCGTGATATCAGGATCAATGGAATCGTACCAACTTACGACCTCTTGAATATCGGTAATGGAATTATCATCATATTTAATAAAGTATTCCTTCAAATATCTGAAGTTGATTTACGATTTCGATATTACATAATAATCTTGCGCATTTCAGCAGGGGAGTATAATTTTGACTTTCCGGACTGAATCTGCGCCCATCTGTTCTCAAGCATTTCTACAATTTCTTTATCTTCTTCTGAGAGTTTATTATCCGGAGACAAACTATCCCATAATTGCTCCGCTATTTCTTTCCTTTTTTTTGAGGCAAGTTCAAAAGTGCCTGCATATCTATTGCCATGACCAAAATGTTTCTAATAAAGATACAAAATTTCAAATGAAAAAGTTACATTTCTTCTTTCAAATATTCCCCCGTATAGCTCTTTTTGCATTTCAGAATATCTTCAGGTGTTCCGGTAAACACGATATTTCCTCCACCATCGCCACCCTCAGGACCTAAATCAATCAGGTAATCCGCAGACTTAATGACATCTAAATTATGCTCAATCACCAGCACTGTATTTCCCTGGTCAACTAATTTATTTAATACATCCAGCAACAACTGTATATCCTGAAAATGAAGCCCTGTAGTGGGTTCGTCTAAAATATACACTGTCTTGCCTGTGGCTTTTTTAGATAATTCGGTGGAAAGTTTTACCCGTTGGGCTTCCCCGCCGGAAAGCGTTAAAGCGGATTGCCCCAAGGTAATATATCCTAATCCTACTTCCTGCAATACTTTTATTTTCCGGTATAAATAGGGCACCGCCTCAAAGAATTCCACGGCTTCATCAACGGTCATATCCAAGACATCCGCAATGGATTTCCCTTTATATCTGATTTCTAAGGTTTCCCGGTTATATCGTCTTCCATTGCATTTCTCGCAGGGAACATATACATCAGGTAAAAAATTCATTTCAATAACCCGCATACCCCCCCCCTCACAAATATCGCATCGGCCACTTTTTACATTAAAAGAAAAGCGTCCGGGCTTATATCCCCGTATTTTTGATTCCGGAAGTCCGGCAAATAACTGGCGAATATCCGTGAAGAATCCACAATAGGTGGCCGGATTACTTCGTGGTGTTCGGCCAATTGGTGATTGGTCTATTTCAATGACTTTGTCAATATTCTTTAAGCCTTTTATTTTCTTAAAGGGCAAAGGTTCCATCTTGGATTTATAGCAATGCTTTGCAAGCAAAGGATAAAGCGTTTCATTGATCAGCGTGGACTTACCGCTGCCGGAAACACCGGTAATGCCAATAAATAATCCGAGTGGAAATTCTACCGTGATGTTCTTCAAATTATTACCGCTACATCCTTCCAGGACAATGCTTTCTCCATTTCCTTTTCTTCTGGTTCCCGGAACGGGTATTTCTCTTTTCCCATTCAGATAATCTGCGGTGGAGGTATGCAACTTTTTCACATCCATAGGCGTACCGTATGCCACCACTTTTCCGCCATGAAGACCAGCACCAGGCCCTATATCCACTAAATAATCTGAATGTAGCATAATATCTTTATCATGCTCCACGACCACGATGGTATTTCCAGTGTCGCGCAGATTTTTCAATGAATTGATCAAGCGATGATTGTCACGCTGGTGTAATCCAATGCTCGGTTCATCAAGAATATAAGTAATACCCATTAGTTGAGAGCCTATTTGGGTGGCAAGACGGATTCGCTGTGATTCTCCTCCACTTAATGAACGTGTGGGACGATCTAAAGTGAGATAATTTAATCCAACATCTAAGAGGAAGTGCAAACGGTCTCTTATTTCTTTCAATACATCTTTGGCAATTTGATTCTGTTTATTACTTAACCTCTTCTCTATTTCTTCAAACCAATGATATAGTTTATAAAGATTATACTGACTTAATTCAGCGATATTTTTTCCGTCCACCTTGAACCACAGGCTTTCTTTTTTTAACCGCGTTCCGTTACATTCAGGGCAGGTACTCAGCTTCATAAAACCTTCTGCCCATCCATGAATATGATCAGAAGCAGTATCGGAAAAATAACGGCGGACCATATTGACAATACCTTCATATTCGGTGTTATAATAAGCAGGAACATCATCAAAGCCCATGTCAATCTCCAGCTTTCCATTTTCATCGCCGAATAATAAGAGGTTCATTACTTTTTGCGGCAATTCACTAACAGGGGCATTTAATGAGAATTTATATTTACGCGCCAATTGTTCCACTTGTTTAAACACAAATGCATCCCGTGCTTCTCCCAGAGGTGCTATTCCCCCCTCATTAATAGACTTGTTTTTATCGGGAATAACTTCCTCCATATTGATTTCATAAATACTGCCCAACCCTTTACACCGCGGACAGGCGCCATAAGGAGAGTTAAAAGAAAAGGTGTTAGGAGAAGGCTCTTCGTAAGAAATGCCGGTGTCTTCGCACATCAAATGGCGGCTAAAAGCAGCCCCCCTTGCCCCCCCAGAGGGGGGATTTTGAGGCACCACGAACATAAGGTCTTTACCAACTTGTAAAGCCTTTTGCACACTTTGTGAAATGCGTGCACGAGATTCCTGATTGACCACCACCCGGTCAATGACTAATTCGATGTCGTGAATTTTATAACGGTCCACTTGTAAACGTGGTTTCAGGTCTGTGATTTCTCCGTCAATGCTCACTTTCAGATAACCCTGTTTACGAAGTTGTTCAAATAATTCCCGGTAATGACCTTTTCTCCCTCTCACCAAAGGTGCAAGCAGTGTTAGTTTCCGTTCATTGAAATGTTCAAATAGATTATCTACAATTTCATCTTCAGTGAAGCGAACCATTTTCTTGCCCGTGTTATAAGAAAACGCTTCGCCGATACGTGCAAAAAGCAAGCGAAGAAAATCATACACCTCTGTTACCGTTCCTACCGTGGAGCGCGGATTCCGGTTGGTGGTCTTTTGTTCAATGGAAATAACAGGTGATAGCCCGGTAATTTTGTCCACATCAGGCCTTTCCATATCGCCAATAAATTGCCGCGCATAAGCAGAAAAACTTTCCAGATAACGGCGTTGTCCTTCGGCATAAAGCGTATCAAATGCCAGAGAAGACTTTCCACTGCCGCTGATACCTGTAATGACCGTTAATTTATTTTTGGGAATATCTATGCTGATATCTTTCAGATTGTGAACGCGGGCGCCGTAAACAGAAATTGTATCATTATGCTCACTTATAGTCTCAGTTAAACCATTTTCTTTCAATTTCATTTCTCCTATTATATTATTCTTCAACAGTAAAAGCGGGGTTATGTATTATTTCCCAAAGATGTCCGTCTATATCCTGAAAATAACCTCCATAACCACCCCAAAAAGTTTTTTGTGCCGGTTTAATAATTTTTGCTCCCGCTTTTTCAGCTTGATCCATTATAATTTTAACTTCTTCCTTGTTATTGACAAGATATCCGATTGAAAATTCAGTGGTGCTTTCAGATTGTTGAGCTATACCGCTGTCCCACGCCAGATTTCTTCTTTCATAAAGGGAAAATAACATTCCATTATTAAGCTCAAAAACTACCGTTTCTCCATTCTCAAATTCAGTTCCTATAATGCCTTGCGTCTTCCACCCTAATCCATCCCGGAAAAACGTTAAAGATTTTTTCAGGTCGGTTACACCCAAAGTCAAAATATTGATACGTTGTTTCATTATTGGAAAAAGTAGTAGAATTGAGCTATAGCAGGCGCTCCATCAATGATTAAAAATAATAGCGGCATAAAGTCCCAGTATAAGTACTACCATCGTTATAAAAACTCATAGGAAACATTGAGATTGGCTTCTGAATCCCTTCTCCATATCTACTTTAAGATTTAAGACATCTTCTTTGGTTGCAAGACGGCTGTTTTTATCCTCAACACTTTTATCTGCTTTAGCTTCTACGAAGTCAATTAAAGTCTTATCCTCATTCTTGCCCAATTTTTGAGAAAGAATTTCAAAGAATTTCATGTAACTCCGTTACAGAAACTGTCTCTTGCATTTGATCATGTTAAAGTCCATTAAGAAATTATACAAAAATACAATGTTTTTATCTAAAAATAACTCCGATATACGGAATACAAAAGCGGATAAATTCCAAATGTGGCCTGCATGAAAGTTCAGAAACTGCTTTTCATACAGGGAAATCGCTTTTAAACTTTTAAGACTAATTCTCTATATCTGTCATCAATAGAGGCCCTTAACCTTTTAAGAGGTTTGGTTAGTTTTTCAGTCTTTTCATTCACTAACAGCCCC
>SCQV01000079.1 GCA_004299085.1 Chitinophagaceae bacterium
GGCAGGCAGGTATTGAAGTAGGGACAGTACTTCTAAAATCGGAAATCGGCGTTGGATATTCGATATTGAGCCAAACGAGAGCTATCATATAGGTTCCTGCATTATAGCGGATAATCATGGAAGATTAAAAAACGAATCATGTGCAATTGTGGAAATAAAAGAAGTACACTCAACAGCCAGCCGCTTTCCGATCAAACGGCTATGATAGTTAACCGTCAGCCGCTGAAAATGTGGCCGGATATTTCCTTTGAATATATTGGAAATACGGGACTGACTGTAAAAGGAAACGTAACGGGAAAATTATACCGTTATGATAAAAAAGGGGATACCGCATTTATTGATTATCGCGATGCTTCCGGTATGATGCGCTTGTCATTGTTAAAAAGAAAATAATAGCTGCATGGACAAAAATCGCATATTTATGCGATTGACAGACATATAGCTGCACATTATTTTTGCCTCCATTAAAATAATATAACAAAATGAAACCATCTATTATTTACATTCCGGCCATGGTATTGATTTCTATCCTTAGTGTTCAATGCAATCAATCCCAATCAGGGCAAAATAAGACTTCTGAGGATACTGCCTCTATGGCAAATAATAATTACGGTGGATTCTCCAGCCAGGTTGAATGGGGTAAGCATCTGGTAGCTATGGGAGGATGTGGAGATTGCCACACACCCAAGAAGATGACCGCACAAGGACCCGTGCCAGACTCATCTATGTTTCTTGCAGGTCATCCTTCACAGATACCGCCTCCTCAGATAAACCGGAAGGAAATTGAAAGCAAAGGGTTGGTATTAACCAATGATCTCTCGGTTTGGATCGGGCCGTGGGGAATTTCGTATACAGCCAACCTTACTCCTGATACTACCGGTATTGGCAACTGGAGTGAGGAGCAATTCATTCGTGCCATCCGGGAAGGGAAATGGATGGGGCTGGAAGGTAGCAGGCAATTATTACCTCCAATGAGTTTTGTGGCAGAAAATATGAACGCTGCGGCAAGCGATGACGAACTGAAAGCAATCTTTGCTTACCTGAGATCTATCAAGCCGGTACACAATCTGACACCGGCTCCCGTGTCCCCCATATTGGCTGTAACCCATTGATAAAAAGAAATAAAGTAAAATGATGAGATTAATGATCGGGGTTTAGTGAGTAATGATCAATATTTAGTCAATGTCGTTTAGTTAAGGATTTTGTCACCCTGAGCGTAGTCGAAGCCCGCCTGACCGGACGGGCAGGGGTGTTGTCAACGACGCCATGGTTCGACTTCGCTCACCATGACAATTCCGTTTTCAATATTTAACTAAACGACATTGAATGTTCAGTATTCAATCATCAATATTCAATGCTCAATTTCCAATCATGAATGCTTCTTAACCATCAATCACACATACTATGAAAGCGACATTCAGTTTTCTCAAAAAAACCATTGTTGTTTTACTGTCAGCATCTTTAGTTGCTGCATGCAGTAAAACCGGCCCCGCCGGTCCACAAGGCCCAACCGGTGCTACAGGTGCAACGGGACCGCAAGGCCCGGCAGGCACTAATGGTACTAACGGAGCCACTGGCGCAACGGGGGCACAAGGCCCTGCCGGTACTGCCAACGTGATTTATTCCACATGGTTTACTCCCTCTGCTTATACTGTGACTACAACGTTCGGAATAACCCATCTTGATTATAATAAGTCAGCACCCGGTATTACGCAGACTATTTTAGATAATGGCACCGTTTTGACTTATGGAAAGTTGAACGGATATAATTCCAGTCTCTGGCCAATAAACCAGGTTGCGTTATTACCCATCACAATTGATTATCAAATAGGCACCACAACGAATATAGATACATGGTCTGCTTATGCAAAAGCAGGCAATCTCGAAATTGATTTAATGTCCAGTACTAACGCATATACAAGCGATGCGGCCATTAATCATAATCATTCTTTCCGGTACATTATCATACCCGGCGGAGTGGCAGGCGCCCGTCTTTCTTCACCACCCCCGGATTATAATAATTATGATGCGGTATGTAAGTATTACAGGATCCCGGAGTAGCCGTTAACAAATATAGTTAAAATAAGCTTGTCTGATATTGGAATATCTGTTGAAGTACACACTTCTATGCCTATATTTGATGTAAAAATCAGGATATAAAATAAACGGAATATCCGAATGAAGAGAATCCTGATTTTAACACGCCGCTAATGATTAAGCATACGCAAACTATATTTCGTGGAATGGGGCAGGTGATGTTCCAGAATAATGTGTATTCAGGCATATTGTTCTTTGCCGGTATCTTTTACAATTCATGGATCTTAGGATTGGCTGCATTGTTTGGGACGGTCATCAGTACCGTCACTGCCATGATTTTAAAGTATCCTGAGGAAGATATCCAAAATGGATTATATGGTTTTAATGGAGCGCTTACAGGTATTGCCATGCTGTTTTATTTCGGATTTAATCCGGTTACAATTGTAGCGCTTATTATCGGCGCTGTTTGTTCTTCTCTTTTGATGCATGGAGTGAAAAAATTAATTCCCCCGTTTACTGCGCCGTTTGTGGTAGTAACCTGGGTGTTGATCATCTTATTATTATTTGTCTTTCACTCAAAGTTAATAACAGGAGTAGAATCTCCTTCAGAAAGGTTGTCCATTTTAGCTGCAACAACTAATGGATTCGGACAAGTCATGTTTCAGAAAAATATGGTTACCGGTCTGTTTTTTCTCCTTGCTATTCTTATAAATTCCAGACTATTTGCTTTGTACAGCTTATATGCTTCTTTATTGGGTTTATTATTGGGCTGGTTATTGTCTGTGCCGCTGACTGCTTTGAATGGAGGACTGATGGGATATAACGGCATACTTTGCGCTATCGCATTGGCCGGCACAAAAAGGGGTAATTTTAAATGGGTTTCCCTTGCAGTTATTTTATCCGTATTATTGAATATGGGATTTAACAAAATGGGGATGATTGCACTAACCGCGCCATTTGTATTGTCCACATGGATTATGCTGGCAGTTAAATCTAAAGTAATTGGAATTAAACGTGTAAATAGGATTTAAAATCGGAATTCTTCACCGGAAAAGTTGGATAAAGATGAAATGGAATATTTAGGGCATCTCTAAAAACTTTATTTTTTGATATTTTTTTACCACAAAGCCCACAAAGAATGCACAAAAGGCACAAAGGAAAGGTAGTTTTTAGAGATGCCCTTTATTTAGCTGAAATGAATATCATTGACTGCCTGAATAGATAGAGGGAGCCGCCCACCTTATTCCTACAATATGAGGATAATGTAATAATAGAATTAGGTATTTAAAGCGCGTTACCCAGATTTTAAAGTCTTCTTTCTTTGTCTCTGACGGAGTCCGATACTCGTCAGAGTCGTCGGACTTAAAACAAAG
>SCQV01000080.1 GCA_004299085.1 Chitinophagaceae bacterium
CCACTGCCTAATATATTTTTTCCTAACCATCCGTTAGCTTTTGCTTCTGCCACCGCCTGCTCCAAAATCTCAGCTACCCATGCGTATTCTCCACGGATATATATGTAAGTGTTATTAGAACCTAAAGCAAAGCTGGATATTAATAAGCCTTCTATCAGCAAATGTGGAATAGTTTCCATCAGATAGCGGTCTTTGAATGTGCCGGGTTCTGATTCATCTGCATTGCAAACGAGATAACGCGGCACTCCTTCCGGCTTTGCCAGAAAGCTCCACTTCATTCCTGTCGGAAATCCTGCCCCCCCTCTTCCTCGCAAACCACTTTTTTTCACTTCTTCCGTGATAGCATCTGGCGACATGGTTTTCAGAGCTTTTTCGGCTGTTGAATATCCGCCATGTTTCCGGTAAGTATCATAATACCGGATACTATCTATATGTGCGTTTTTAAGTAAGAGTTTCATCTTTTATTAATGATCCTTTTTGCTTCTTTAATTACCGAATTTCCTTTTAGATCCTTCGTGTGCCTTCTGTTTTGTTTGATGGAGTTCATAATTGTCTCCTCTAACCGGAATAATGCAATCATAAAGCTTATCATCAGGAACAAATCGGAAATTTCTTTTCTGCTAAAAATTAAAGAAGTCAGTAAACATAATACTAACATTGTATCTAATATCAACCGGCGATATTTTACATAAGCAAAGCCATAGGTATCCATCTCTGCTTTGTCCACAACCTTATTAATAAATGATTTCAGCTTCATTATCCAATTAATTCTCTTTTATCTGCCTTGCTTCCTTTCTGCATTCTTCAATAATAGCATCCACTTTTTCTTTGGTCAAATGTTCGCGATAATTTTTTCCTAATTGCATCATAGGCGCATAACCACAGGCACCAAGACATTCTACTTTTTTCAAAGTAAACATTCCGTCTTTGGTTGTTTCTCCCGGTTTTATGCCTAACTTTTCTCCGATATAGGCGATGATATCATCACTTCCTTTAATCATACAAGGTCCGGTTTGACAAACTTCAAATACATATCTGCCTATCGGTTTCGTATTGAGCATGGAATAAAAGGTAGCCACTTCATACACTTCAATAGGTGTCATTTGAAGTAAGCCTGCCACATAATCCATCCATTCCACACTTAGCCATCCGTCATTCTCTTCCTGCGCGAGATGCAATACAGGGATAAGCGCACTTTTTTGTTTCCCATCGGGATAATGAGAAACTAATTCTTTTACACGATTTAGTTTTTTTTCAGAAAAAACGACTGACATAATTCTTTTATTTTATATCCTCTATGCATCCATTTCTCCGGCTATCAGATTGAGCGAGCTCATGCATATCACTGCATCACTTAATAAAGCACCCTGTACTAATTCAGGGTAAGCCTGATAATATATAAAGCATGGCCTTCTGAAATGCAATCTGTAAGCGGCTCTGCCACCATCGCTGATAAGATAAAATCCTAATTCACCGTTGGCGCCTTCCACTGAATGATATACTTCTCCTGGCGGAATATCCACTTCTCCCATCACAATTTTAAAATGCCAAATCAAGTCTTCCATTTTGGTGTAAACATCTTCCTTCTTAGGCAAATAATATTTTGGAGCATTCGCATGAAATACATCTTCAGGTTCTTTCTTCATCAGTTCCAATGCTTGTTTTATAATGCTCATGCTTTGCCACATTTCCTCATTACGGACGAGAAATCTGTCGTAGCTGTCGCCTGTGGAACCTACAGGCACAGAAAATTCGATGTCTTCATAAGAGGAATAAGGATGAGCTACTCTCACGTCATAATCCACACCTGCGGCACGCAGATTAGGTCCTGTAAATCCATAATTCAATGCACGCTCTGCACTGATAGGGCCGCAACCCACGGTTCTGTCTATGAAAATCCGGTTACGGTTAAAAAGCTTTTCAAATTCTTTTAAAACCTTCGGATATTCTTTCAGAAATTTATCAATCTTTCTGAAAACAGTTTCATTAAAATTCCTTTCAAAACCGCCTACACGTCCTATATTCGTAGTTAATCTTGAACCGCATATTTCTTCATATATTTCATAAATAAGCTCGCGGTACTGCATCACATACAGGAACCCTGAATAGGCGCCTGAATCCACGCCAACTACCGAATTGCAGATAAGATGGTCAGAGATGCGTGCCAATTCCATAATGATAATACGCATGTAATCCACACGCTTCGGAATTTTTATTTCCAGTAATTTTTCTACCGTCATCAGCCAGCCGGTATTATTGATAGGCGCCGAACAATAATTCAACCGGTCTGTAAGCGGAGTGACCTGATAAAAAGGCCTTCTCTCTGCAATCTTTTCAAAAGCACGATGAATATAACCTACGGTGGATTCAGCCTTTACAATACGCTCTCCATCCATTTCCAGAATATTCTGAAACACACCGTGGGTGGCAGGATGTGTCGGACCCAGATTAAGTGTGGTGGTTTCTTTTTCCACAAAGTCCTGACCCAATCGCTGATGATTTTCTATAAGCCGAGTATCTTCCATTAATTAATTTGTCAACAACTATTTACTAATAACCACTCACCGTTGCCCCCCCTCTGCCGAACATGTCATCATCTTTATCAATACGGGTCTGGTCTTCCAATGGATATTCTTTGCGTAAGGGAAAATAATCCATTTCATCTACATTCAGGATGCGTTTTAAATTCGGATGGCCAACAAATTCAACACCGAAAAAATCATACGTCTCACGTTCCATCCAGTTGGCGGAGGCATATAAAGAAGTAGCAGTATAAACCTTCGGGTCTTTTATATCCGTATAGACCTTAAAACGTAACTTGACATTATTTTTCAGGCTATTCAAATGGTACACAACTGCCAGTTCCGCTCCTTTATTATCCGGATAATGCACGGCTGTAAGATCTGTTAAAAACTGAAATTGTAATTCTGTATCATCAAAAAGAAATTGTAATATCTTTAAATTCAGCTCTTTGGACACCGTAAAAGTTAATAATCCGTAAGGTTCCTCAAACGCGGAAAGCGCTTCACCGAACTTTTCCGTCAATCGTAGTTTAATAAAGTCATTCGTCAGTGCCATAATTGATTATAATATTCCGTATTCGTTCATGAGTTGTTGATACCGTTCAGAATTTCTGCGGCGCAGGCTTTCTTTTCCTACCAGATCCTGTACCCGCATCAGGCCATCTAAAATACCTTCCGGCCTTGGCGGACACCCCGGCACATATACATCCACTGGAATGATCTGATCAATACCTTGTAAAACGGAGTAAGTATCAAAAATGCCACCGCTGGAAGCACAGGCACCTACGGCTAAGACCCAACGTGGTTCTGCCATTTGTAAATAGACTTCTCTTAAGACCGGTCCCATTTTTTTTGCAATAGTTCCCATCACCATCAGTAAATCGCATTGGCGCGGGGTAAATCCTAATCGCTCGGAGCCGAATCGTGCAATATCATAGTGAGATCCCATGGTAGCCATAAATTCTATGCCGCAACACGAAGTGGCAAAAGGCAAGGGCCATAAAGAATTCTTTCTGGCTAAACCTATGACTTTGTCAAATGAAGTAGTAAAATACCCTTCGCCCATAGAGCCTTCAGGCATTTCTACCATTTTTACTTTTGTATTAAATCTTACCGGACGCATCTCGTTGCCTGTTATTAATTACTTGTTTCTAATTCTACACCACCGATTACTAATCACCCATTATTGATTACCGAATACCATTTTCCTCAGTCTTCCCAATTTAAAGCGCCACGTTTCAGTATATAAAAAAATCCACAAAGGAAAAAGCCTACAAACATTAATACCGCTATGAACCCCTGCCAGCCTAATTGTTTGAGATTAACAGCATAGGGATAAAAAAATACAATTTCCACATCAAATAAAACATATAGTATAGCCGTAATGAAATATTTTACAGCAACAGGCTGGCGTGCATTACCCACCTGCTTAATGCCGCTTTCGAAATTGGCTAATTTGTCTTTGGTTTTGCGCTTAGGCCCTAACAATTGAGAAGTGGCTATACCGCCTGCCACAAAAGCTACTGCAATGATAAGCTGCAGGACGATTGGCAAATAATGGATTGGCGTGGATGACGCTACATCCAATAGGAAAAAATGCATGGATACCATACGAGCCTTTGGATAATTTGAAGGCGCAAAAGTAAGATAAAGTGTATAAAAAGCAAATGAAGGTTGAAAATTGATGAAAGTGGCTTCGTATATTTGGGCTGGGCATTGGCACAATTTCAATATTTCTTTTGTG
>SCQV01000081.1 GCA_004299085.1 Chitinophagaceae bacterium
TAAAGCATCCAGTTACCTAACCAGTTACGGCTAAAGTTCGTCATACTCCCGTTATAATCGAATAAATGCTGGCTGGCAAACAAAGCTGCATCAGACGCTGACATATTCGGGTTTTGGACATTAGTACTATAGGTACCATTAGTCGAACTGGTACCTCCTACACCATAACGAACAGAATTATATATTGACTGCCAGGTATATTCATACACATCTTTCGCGTTTTGAATCAATTTTGGTTGAATCGAACGTGGAAGGTAATTAAAACCATCACGCGTACTTAAGGTGATCTTAGCCGGCCCCTTTCTGCCTCGTTTCGTAGTTACTAATATTACCCCATTCGCTCCACGGGAACCATATATAGCAGTGGAAACCGCATCTTTTAGTACGGTAATACTTTGTATATCGTTCGGATTAATGGTCGAAAGCGCATTAGGATACTGTGATGGGACGCCATCAATTACAATTAGTGCATTAGAACTATTTTGGCTTGTAGAGCTGACTCCTCGCAAACGAATGCCCATATCTAAACCCGGCTGGCCATCAATGGACGATACCTGTAACCCCGGAACCACGCCCTCTAAAGCACGTGTCACCGTGGAATTGGACTCATTAGATATAATATGAGAGCTTACCGTCGAAGCAGACCCGGTGAAATCTGCTTTTCTTGCTGTACCGTAGCCAATAACCACCATCGTGTCCATAGATGATTGAGAAGTACCTAAACGTATATTAAATACTCTACGGCTACCTACCGTCACTTCCTGGGTGGTAAAGCCGATAAAGCTAAAAGCCAGCACTGAATTAGAAGATGGTACTCCATTTAGTGAAAATGAACCACTTTGAAGTGTCACCGTACCGACAGAAGTTCCTTCAATTGCTACGGTTACTCCTTCCATGGCATTACCGTGCGCATCAGTAACCCTGCCTGATATTGAGATTTGTGCTCTTGCGCTAAAAAAAATGCACGTGAGAAATAAAAGGGTAAAAAGTTGCTTTTTCATTTTGATTGGAATTGAATTATTCTTAGAAATAATTTGAGAATAAACACAGAATTAACTAGTTAGATAAAAGATTCATTCAAGGTGAACGAATTTTATCGTTTAATGGAGCCGGCACTTCATTTATATGTGAAACGAAAAATTGCTTCCTGAATAAAACCGGTTTCCGGCAAGATAGATTTGGGATAGAAAGGAGTATATTTTTCATCATTATTTAACAAGTTTATTTCTTAATTTATACTTCAAAAATACTAATAGCGTTTCAATAAGAAATAGACAAACTGTTTTTTTGTTTGTATTTTTTGATATTTTCATATTTTTGGAATCTGATACAAATTGAGAAGAACATGAAGAATTACCACAAATACTTAACTATAACCAAGACAGAAAAAGACTGGAGCTTTTATGTTACCACAGTCGGCTATTCACACACCAGCCCCAACGAGCCATATCCGCCACAAAAAGGGCATCCTTCAACTCATGTATTTACCTGGGATAAAGGAAGGATACTCAATGGTTATTACCTGGTCTTTATATCCAGGGGGCAAGGAATCTTTGAATCAGCTTTAACCGCCCCACGTATTATTTCAGAAGGCACTTGCTTTTTCCTTTACCCTAATATTTGGCACCGCTATAAGCCAAATATAACCACAGGATGGGAAGAATACTGGGTAGGCTTTAACGGGCCATACCCTGACGACATCATGAGTAAAAATTTTTTTAACCCGCAAAACCCTTTTATTGAAGCGGGCTTAAATGAAAATTTGCTGGTTTTATTTCAACGATTATTAGAATCAGTGCAAAATGCAACCCTCGGCTATCACCAAATCATATCCGGAATTACTTTGGAGATTCTGGGGCTTGCCCATACTATTTCAATCTTTAAAAAACAAAGTGAAGATGGGGACATGCTACTTATTCATAGATCTATGTTCCTTTTAAGGGAATCTCTTGAAAGTCCCCTGGACATCCAGAAATTAATAAAGAAATTACCTATGGGGTATTCTAAATTCAGGAAATTGTTTAAGTCTGAAACGGGATATTCACCCCATCAGTATCATCTGAACCTGAGGATAAACAAAGCAAAAGAATTATTACAAACAACTGAGCTAAATATTAAGGAGATTGCCTACCAGACAGGGTTTGAATCTGAGTTTTATTTTTCCAAGCTTTTTAGAAAAAAATCAGGAATATCTCCCACTGATTACCGCACCAAAAAGCGGCAATAACCATTGAAAAAATACATCTCAAATAAATCATGATGGGGTAACAAATAATTTGAGCTTATGAAACAGACAACTGATTCAATAAGCCGTGAAGAAGAATCGTCTCTGATACATTATCTGTCCGGTCACATCCTCCCCAATCATCATAAACATACTCCAAACAAATAAATCCGGAGTATTCGATTTCTTTGAATTTAGAAATGATTTTTTCAAAATCAATCTCATTCTCCTTTACCATTGATTGAAGCCTTCCTTTTGCTCCGGCCCTGGCGTGAAAATGAGAAGAATAGGTTATTAGCGGATGGATGGATTCGTTGGATTGTCCCTGGTAAATAAAATGCCCATAATCAAGTGTGAGCGTTAAGCCAGGGCAATCGTTGATAAATTGTAAGGTTGTTACCGGATCGGACAAAATAGAACCCAGATGAGGTTCAATAGAATATACAATTTTCTGCGCATTGGCAGCCTCTATTCGCCAGTTTGTTTCCTCACATGCACGAGCCCAATCATCCTCCGAATTCTCCCCATCATGTGGCACTCCCGGTAATCCGGTAATATGACCACAATCCACTGCGCCCGCAAAATCAAGCATCTTTAAAAAGGTTTCTCTATTATTATTTCGCACAGACTTATCCGGGCTATTCGTAGCAGCAATTGAAGGCTCTTTTCCTGTCTGCAAGAATACATCTGCAGCCGTCAGACCAACACTCTTCAGAACTTTGGCGAGAGTAATCCCTTCCTTAACCGGCTCCTTTGCAATTATACTGGGAAAATGATGAGAACGATCTTCAAAAATACCTAAATCTACCGCATCAAAACCCAGCAATTTAATTAACCGGAGCACGTTGTTATGCGGAAGCAAGGGAAAAGTGAAATCTGCGCAAGAGTACCTGATCTTATTTTTATTCATACGCTGGTTTTTTGTGAAACGTAAAATATAATATCAAATCATCATTCAATGTCATTTAGTTAAGGATTTAGCCACCCCTGCCTGCCGGCAGGCAAGCTTCGACTTCGCTGCCAATGACATACAGTGTAAGCTGTTGAAGACTAATCATTTAAAATTTCATAACCGTGCAAAATTTCCCACAAAGACACAAAGTTCACAAAGCACTCTCTTTTGTGATTTTGTGGGAGTTTGACTTGTCATTTTCAAAGGACTTGTCCCGGTATTCCGGGAAATTAACCACTCAGGGTGACACAAACATTGTCATGGTGAGCGAAGTCGAACCTTGGTGATTTGTCCTTTAACTTTAACTAAACGACATTGAATCCCTATTCTCTATTTGCGGCTCTCACGATAATAAGTCGCAATGGAATTCCACATTTTGTCAGCCGCTATTTCATCCATCACAAATTGTTGAATGATTACACCTGCCTTTTTCTGTAAATTCACAAACCCATCATATCGGGGACGTATTAATGCATTTTGTTGTGCCTCGTAACAGCCTTCAAAAAAGCCACCTGTAAAAACTTTCAAATCATTATTCTGCCATGCTTCCCGGCGTACGGGTTGCCCCCCTGCATAAGTATATATATTTGACTGAACTGCAGCACCGGCACAGTAAAGAGAAAAATCAACCGCTAACGCGGTCTCTTTACAGGCAGAAGAAATTGAAATTCCCGTACCGCCTAAAATGCTTCTTAACGGCTTACCATTCAGGTGAATTAAATTACCATATCGTATTGGATTACGCACAAAAGATGGCCTGGAATAATTGTTATAACTATAGGCAAACGGGCAATATATGAATCTGTTTGCTTGTGTCATCAATTCTGCAATAATAATGGGATTCCAATTCACCATCTCCTTTGGCATAGGTTCTGCCAGCCGCTTTAATAACATAGCCGCTTCAATCCCTTTTTCTTTGTCTGCAATATCTTCCATACTTTCAAAAGGATGGGCCTCTAATGCATAAAGCAACATCAACCAGTTTAAAAATAAGTCTGCATCAAATCCGGGCATAATAGCCTGTTTTTTATCTGCTATCGTAATCAATTCCTCCCAGGTGTGAGGTAATTGCAGATCATTCTGTTCTAAAAGATCGGGGCGCCAGCTTGGGACAGGTGTTGCAGTATCAATAGGAATTGCAAGAAGCTGATCATTATATACGTAACTCTTAAAAGATTGGCCCACACAATTTTGTTCCAGATCATTCCATTGCTCAGGTGAGAGAAGAAGTTTTTGATCATGAACAAGCTCTCGCTTAAAACAAAAACCCGCCCATGGGTGGTCTATTACTATCAGATCAAAATCCTGGATTAGCTGATTGATGGGCTTATGGCCAAATTCATCCAGAGAACGTTTTTGCCAATGAATCCTAACTCCAGGATGTAGTTCTTCATATCGTTGCGCAACCGCAACTAATGGAGGGAAGGCCCTGCTGTGATCCCACGTTATACCTTCTATCTTTTTAATTGTCTGATATTTAAGAGTGAAATAAATTAATAGAATTATGTATACAGCCCTCGTGACTCAATGAATACGGGGCATTGCCTGAACGACCTTAGAAAAATGACGTTAAAAAATTTGCAATAATGAAGCGTTAACGGAAAATATGATTGGATTTAGGTTAAAGCTGAATATCACAAAGGTTCATTGGGATGTAAAGGCCAATCGGAGCATTATTTTCCGTAGCGTAATTGAGCAAATTTTAGTCATTTTTCGTCAGTCTTGAATTTTCTTTGCTTCTTTCTTTGTTTTAAGACAAAGAAAGAAGAC
>SCQV01000082.1 GCA_004299085.1 Chitinophagaceae bacterium
CACGTATTACAACAACCTCCCAAAGAATCCTCAAAACAGAAATGGACCGGACAATTACTATCAAACTACATTCATAAAAGATTTAAAATTGATTTACAAATTCGACAGTGCCAGAAAATTCTTAGAGCAATGAATCAGGTTAACTAATACCTGTGTAGTTACTTTTCTCTTTCATATAAAATTCCTTGTCGTTGGAATTCATACTCAAGGGCATCTTTGTAAACTATCTCTAAAAATCCGGGGCCTAACTGATTATGAACCTCCATGCAAATTCCAATAATTCGATAGGTTTCTTCCTTGTAAACTAAGTCATGATCCATAAAATAAATTTTCAAAAGGTTTAAAAGCGAATATAAAAGGAATACTCGGGTATTCATATTTGATTTATTAACCACGAATGCACGAATAAAAGAACGAATGCACGAATATAATTCCTTTAGGCCAAAGCTATTCGTGCATTAGTGTCGGGAGTTTAACCACGAATGCACGAATAAAAAAACGAATGCACGAATAAATTCCCGTCAGATACTATTCGGGTATTGGCATTTGATTTATTAACCACGAATACACGAATAAAAAAACGAATGTACGAATAAATTTATGCCAGATACTATTCGTACATTCGTGTCAAACCATCATTCGTGCATTCGTGTTGTGCTTTTGTTTGTGCATTCGTGTTGTGCTTTTGTTTGTGCATTCGTGTTGTGCTTTTGTTTGTGCATTCGTGTTGTGCTTTTGTTTGTGCATTCGTGTTGTGCTTTCATTTGTGCATTCGTGTCCGGCCTTCATTTGTGCATTCGTGTCCGGCTTTCATTCGTGCATACGTGTCTGGCCTTTATTCGTGCATTCGTGTTGTGCTTTTGTTTGTGCATTCGTGTCAAGCCTTCATTCGTGCATTCGTGTCAAGCTTTCATTCATACATTCGTGTTGTACTTTCGTTTGTACATTCATGTCAAGTCTTCGTTTGTGCATTTGCGTCAAACCTTCATTCGTATTGAAGACTTTTAATTAGAGATTAATATAACACGTAATGTCAGAGTCAGGATGGGATTTTGAACCTTAAAATTAGGAGTGGACTCAATAATCAAACCCGCTTGGCTGGCAAGTCTCAATGTTCAATGCTCAGCTTTCGACATTAAACCATTACTGATGCGGCTGATAATATTTCAGTGCAGTGGGTATCAGCTTTTCTATCTGTGCCACACGGTTTTCATCACTTGGATGGTCGCTTAGAAATTCGGGGGGATTTTGTCCCTGGCTCATTTTTTCCATCCTTTGCCAGAAGGGGATGGCAGTGCGCGGATCATACCCTGCCATGGCCATAAACATTAATCCCAATTCATCTGCTTCATATTCATCTCTGCGGGAGAAGGCTAACATTCCCAACCCACCTCCAACACCAAAAGATTGCAGAAAAATATTTTGCATTTTTGGATCACGATCCAAAGCAGTGGCGCCGGCAATCTCTATCCCTTGTGCTATCAGGGATTGACTCATTCTCTCATTTCCATGACGGGCGATGGCATGTGAAATTTCGTGTCCCAACACCACCGCCAATCCTGCTTCATTCTGCGTAATAGGTAATAGGCCCGTATAAACAACCACTTTACCACCGGGCATACACCATGCATTTGCTTCTTTGCTTTCTACCAGATTAAATTCCCAATGATATCCTGCCACACGATCTGCCATGCCATGTGAATTTAAATATTCTGTCACTGCATTGGCAATACGAGTCCCCACACGTTTCACCAATTCTACGTCTCTGCTACCGGGATTAGTTACAACCTTATTACTGGATAAAAATGAACGGTATTGGCTGACAGCCATTTGATCCATGGTACTTTCCGGAATAAGATTGAGTTGTTTCCTTCCTGTTAAGGGTACCCGGGCACAGGAAAAACAAAAAAGTACAATAAATGATAATGATAATAAAAGCCCTTTCATGGTAATATGCTATTTATTTCGACAAAGGTAGGCAATCACTATACCAAACTAAGCAATTGCTATACCAAAATGAATGAGCTAAGGTAAATGATCATGCTTCTTTTTATGTTTGGGTAACGGAACTTTATTCTCCGTGCCCTGCAGCAAACGATGAATATTCTTTTGGTGTGTCAGAATAACAAGCAGGGCAGTAGCAATGGCAAAGAGCTTATATAATAATTCATGCTCTCTGAAAATAAAAATTAATAAAAGAGGAAATGCGACGCCTGCCAAAATGGAGCTTAATGATACATATTTAGTGAGAAACAGCATTAGCAAAAAAACGCCTACACATATTAAAGCCACTAACGGCTGGATAGTGAGCACCATCCCAAAAAGGGTAGCAATCCCTTTTCCGCCTCTGAAATCATACCAAACGGGAAAGATGTGTCCTACTACCGCTGCCAACCCTAATCCTATCTGGAAATTTACCAATTGGGTAAGATGTTCCGGCATGGCATAAAAAGGTAACAGGTAGGCAAGCTTTACGGCAATGACCCCTTTGAACATGTCCAGAATCATTACAACGGTGCCTACTCTCGGCCCTAATACCCGGAAGGTGTTGGTAGCGCCTGCATTTCCGCTGCCATACTCCCTGATATCCAAATGGAAAAACCGCTTACTGATCCACGTAGCGTTGGATACAGACCCTATAAGGTACGCTAATATGATAAGATATATTTCGGGCATGAAAAGACAGACCTTTAATGAACTGTGTATTACGGGCAAATATATAATAAAATGCCCGATATATTTGTTCAGGCCGGTTAGGCAAAGCCGTGAATGCGGCTATGACACTTCCGATGCTTAAAAAAACAAACTTTCCTGAAATCCCGGATTTAAAAAAGCCACTCTGTAAAAAGTGGCTTTTTCTTTAGCTGTTTTGTTCTTCCCTTCTCATGCCATGATGACCATGGTCAGGACGTTTATGTCCGTAATCATTCTCTCTTCTCGGGGCGGGAGCCACATATCCTTCAGGCTTGGGCATCAGAATTTTACGGGAAAGCTTGAACTTGCCCGTCTTCGGATCCAACCCTGTCAATTTCACTTTTACTTTATCGCCCTCTTTCAAAACACCATCTAAGTTTTCAAGGCGCGACCAGGAAACTTCGGAGATATGTAATAATCCCTGTTTGCCGGGTAAGAATTCTACAAAAGCGCCATACGGCATGATGGATTTCACTGTGGATTCATAAGTCTCGCCAACTTCCGGTTCAGTCACAATTCCCTTCACCCAGTTGAGCGCTTTCTCCATAGATTCTTTGTTGGAGGAGTAAATCTTCACTTCTCCGTGATCATCTACTTCCTCAATATTGACCACAGCGCCGGTTTCTCTTTGTATTTCCTGTACTACTTTGCCACCCGGCCCGATAACAGCGCCAATATAGTCGCGGGCAATGATCAGCTTTTCTACACGCGGAGCCTGGGGTTTAGGCTCAGGCCGGTATTCGGCAATGGTCTGATACATTTGGTCTAAGATGAATAACCTTGCTTTGCGGGCGTGTTGCAATGCTTCACGCATTACATCCATGCTCAGCCCGTCCACTTTAATGTCCATCTGAACTCCGCAAATGCCATCCCTGGTTCCGGTTACTTTAAAGTCCATATCGCCCAGATGGTCCTCATCTCCGAGAATATCCGTCAGGATGGCGTATTTCCCATTTTCACCAGAAATCAGTCCCATCGCTATTCCGCCTACGTGTTTTGGAACGGGTACGCCTGCATCCATTAATGCAAGAGATCCGGCACAAACCGTTGCCATAGAAGAAGAACCGTTGGATTCCAGGATATCGGAAACTACACGAACAGTATAAGGATAGTCTTTTCCGGGAAACATCTGCTTCAGAGAGCGCATAGCCAGGTTACCATGCCCTACCTCTCTTCTGCCCGGCCCACGCATTGGTTTTACTTCTCCTGTAGAATAAGGTGGAAAATTATAATGCAGAATGAAATTGGTATAAACAGAAGTAGCCGCATTCTCCAATAACAATTCGTTTTCAGGTGTACCCAGTGTTACTGTAGAAAGAGATTGCGTTTCGCCTCTGGTAAATAAGGAACATCCATGCGGAGAGGGGAGCAGTCCGATTTCCATGGACAAGGGCCTCACTTGATCCAGGGCGCGTCCGTCCAAGCGGATATGCTCGTCCAAAATCATTTTACGGACAACTTCCCATTCTAAGTGATCATCATAGCGCGCTGCAGCCTTTTTATCATCCTCTGTAGCCTCTTCACCTAAAGATTCAATAAATTCATCCCTTATTTTCTTCAGGGAATCGGTACGCTCAGCCTTGCTTAAAGCGCTTTTTGCCACCTGATAAACCTTATCGGTAGCATATTCTGCCAGTTTCTGCTTTAATTCTTCATTTTCGTAAGGCTTGGGATAATCCAGGAACTTTGCTTTGGCGCCGGCCATTTCACGTAATTCTTTTTGTGCCGCAATCTGAACTTTTATAGCCTGATGACCAGCTTCTATCGCCTGCACTAAATCTTCCTCACTGCATTCTTTGCTTTCGCCTTCCACCATCATGATGTTCTTTTCGGAAGCAGCTACAATAAATTCCATATCAGATTTTTCCAGTTGCGAGCGTGTCGGGTTAATAACAAATTGCCCATCCACTCTGCCTACTCTCACTTCGGAAATAATTTCCTGAATAGGAACGTCAGAAACAGCCAGCGCTGCAGAAGCCGCTAACCCTGCCAGAGAATCGGGCATTACCTCCGGGTCTGAAGAAATCAGATTGATGATTACCTGCACATCACAAAAATAATCTTCGGGGAATAAAGGCCTCAATGCCCTGTCAACCAGGCGGCAGATTAATATTTCATAATCGGATAATCTTGCTTCGCGTTTAAAAAATGACCCTGGAATACGACCTGCAGAAGCAAATTTTTCCTGATAGTCAACAGATAGGGGAAAAAAGCTTTGTCCTTCCTTAGGTTGTCTCGTGGCGCATACGCTGGCAAAAAGAATGCAATCGCCCATACGGACCGTCACAGCGCCGTTAGCCTGACGCGCCACTTTGCCGGTTTCGATAGTAATATTCCTCCCGTCGCCAATATCAAAAGTTTTAGAAATTGCCTGTAAACTCATAAAAAATGTTTTAAATAAAATATATACAAAAAATTATTCCCAACCTGATATAGTTGGGAATAGATATAACGTAGCAGTCATGATTTACTTACGAAGTCCTAACTTCTCAATCAATTCACGGTACCCCTGCAGGTTAGTACGGGAAAGATAGGTGAGCAATCTCTTCCTTTTGCCCACCATTTGAAGCAACCCACGATTGGTGGAGAAATCTTTTTTGTTGCCTGCATTCAAATGACCTGACAGGCTATTAATACGCTCTGTGAGTAAGGCAATCTGTGCTTCAACAGAACCTGTGTTCTTCGCGTTGCTGCCAAATTCTGTAAAAATATTGGCTTTCTTTTCTTTAGTTAAATACGGCATTTTGCGTCTGAATAAATGTTTTATCTCTTTTTTTCCGGCGCAAAGGTAATTTATTTTAAAAATCCTGCAAAAAGTATTCTCATCAGGAAAAACTGACGCTGGCATTGTCAATGACTTTGCCATGTTCCGTGCGCAATACCCTGGACGGAAACTTCTGCAATACCAGGTAATCATGGGTAGCCATGATAATGGAAGTGTTATAATCACGGCCAATCTGGATGAGCAGTTGCATGATGCCGTCGGAAGTTTCCGGGTCGAGATTCCCGGTAGGTTCATCAGCCAGAATCAGCTTGGGAGAATTGAGCAGGGCGCGGGCTATATCCACACGCTGTTGCTCGCCGCCGGATAATTCGTAAGGCATTTTAAATCCTTTGGTTTTTAACCCTACCTTTTCAAGCACATCATTGATTTTTTCTTCCATCAATGCCCGATCCTTCCATCCGGTAGAACGTAAAGTGAAGATGAGGTTATCCTGCACATTTCTATCTGTCAACAGTTGGAAATCCTGAAATACCACACCTAAGTTCCGGCGGAGGTAAGGAATGGTTTTCCAACTCATTTTCTTTAAATCATATCCCACTACAGAACCTTCACCTTCCTTTAAAGGCAACTCGCCATAGAGGGTTTTTAACAGACTGGATTTGCCTGTGCCGGTGCGGCCTATCAGAAAGACAAATTCACCTTTATTCACAGTGATATTGACTTCGCTCAGAATCAGAGAATCCCGCTGATAAATTTTGGCATTCTGCAAATCCACTAATGCATTTTCATTCATAAATTTCTTTTGGGCTTAATATTGGAGCAAAGATAGGATTTATTCAGAGGCATGGAAAAAATCACGCTTTTCTTAGGAGCATTAAGGTGAAATTGTCAAACTCACGTTAAATCGGAATTTTATGCCCCCAAAGCAAAATGATGGCTTTGAAAATGCTTACATCATAAAAAAGAGTTGTGCGGAAATCGCTGTAATCCTCTCCCCTCCTGCATTATGAAGCAAATTTAACGACCTTTTAACACGCTACACTGCTTAATTTTTTGATAGCCGTTTGAAATGTCAGATATTTGCACGCTTTGTCTTTAAATGTTTAAAAATTTACATGCTATTCCGGAACTATCAATGGCTCCTTAGCGGGTTGTGCGGTATGCTGTTGCTGCCGTTGTTGTTTTGCCTGCCTTCAGAGGCACAGAATTCACCCTATTCCATGTTTGGATTAGGAGAGGTTAATAACGGCCAGGAAATCCTGAATCGAGCTATGGGCGGTGTTTCTGAGGCTTATTCCGATGGCCAGACTATTAATTTTATTAATCCCGCTTCTTATTCCGAATTACAGTTGACCACTTTTGATGTGGGATTGGACTTAGGGTCTGAAAAAATATCTGACAACCAAAATAACACTTATAACTCTACTTTCGGTACTTTATCTTATTTGCAATTCGGTGTCCCTTTGAAAAAAGGCGGTGGCTGGGGGCTTACCTTCGGACTCACTCCTTTGACAAAGATGAATTATAATATTCAGCAGAATGACAGTCTCAAAGGCAGCTCCGAACCCGTTTCCTACCTTTATCAGGGGCATGGCGGCTCCTACCAGGCCTTTATTGGCACCGGATTCCGGGTCAAAGGATTCCGGTTTGGGGTAAATGCCGGTTATTTATTTGGCTCCACTCAAAGAAGTACACAGGCTGTTTATCCGCAGGATAGCATCGGGTTATATAATTCCAATATTACCAACCGGACAAGCTTTGGCGGATTTTTCTGGAATGCGGGAGTCCAGGTTCATGTTAAGTTGAGCAAGAGTACCGCTTTGGAGTTAGGCGCTTCTGGAGGAACGAATGTAAAGCTTCCTGCCAGCACTGATTATTTAGCTGAAACCTTCTATTATACGGGAGACCCATCCAATCAGGCCCCGCAAAACTTAGATACGGTCTCCTATCAAAAGGGAGCGAGTGGAAAGATTAATTACCCCGGCCATTACGGATTCGGCTTCCTGCTTCACGACAATAAACACTGGACAGTTGGTGCTGATTATCAGGTAAGTAAATGGAGCGATTACAGCTATTTCGGACAAAAAGATTCATTACAAAACAGTTCCACCTTGAGAATGGGAGCCCAATATGTCCCAAACATGAGTCCTTTCGCCAAAAGCTATTGGAGCATAGTGGCTTACCGTATCGGCTTTTATACGGGCACGGATTATCTCCATCTTAATGGAAGAAGCCTGAATACTTATGCTTTCAGCTTTGGGGCAGGATTCCCCATACGAAATTTCTCCAGAGGAACTCAATATACCACCATCAATACTTCCTTTGAAATCGGTAAAAGAGGAACTCAGTCCGATCCTTTGTCTTCCAACTTTTTCCGCTTTTCAGTAGGATTCACGCTGGATGATATTTGGTTTATAAAACGAAAATATCAATAATGCATTGAAACGGCTTCTCCCATATCTGGCATTCATTTTCTTCCTTTCCGGATGTGTGAATGATCTGAAAAAGATAGAATCGCTCGGTAAAAAGAATGTGGGAGTGGAAGTGGCACAAGACATTAAAACTTATTATTACGGTGCGAACGGCCATCTCAAAGGAATACTGACCTCTCCGGTCATGTACCGTTACGTCAGGGATACTCCTTACATGGTGATGGATGAAGGGCTGAAAGTAGATTTTTACAATGACAGCCTGCAGATACAAAGTGTTTTGACCGCTAAAAAAGGAGAATATTGGGAAAACACGAATAATATTCTTGTAAGAGACAGCGTGGTAGTAACGAGCATGAGTGGGAAACGTATTTTGAAAACTAATGAGCTTTTCTGGGATCCCAAAAATCAGCAATTTTATACCCATAGCCTGGCTACCCTGACCACTCCTGAGCAAACTATCATAGGAAAAAACGGACTTGTCGCTCCTGCGGATCTTTCCTGGTACAAATTCTTTAATACTTCCGGGGAAATGAAAGTGGATTCCGGCTATTTTTCGCCTTCGCCTGCCGTAGATTCGACTAAAGATACCACAACGCAAAAACCCGGCACGTAATGGCCGGGTCTTTTGCGCTTTAACCTATTTTTTAACCTAAAATTACTTTTTCAATTGCAAGAAGCATGCCAAAAAGCCTCCTGATTTGGCATTGCCGGAAGATATTACCTGACTTTCCTGCTTTTCCACTCATATCTGCCAAATTTACCCATCCAGCCTGCTACGATTATATAAGGAATATGCAAAAACTGAGCAGGAAAAAACTGCCAGAGCAGCTTAGTTTTTTGGAAAAATTTGGCAACCGGCCACAGGAAAAACAATTCCGTCAACGTTTTAAAAATGATTAACCCGATGCACCAGATCCAAAATACCGGGTAAAAAAATCCGGCTATGAATAATGCCAGCAAAGTAATGTTCCAAAAATAAACAAATGCAAGCACGGCTGTCAGCCTTTTATCATCGTATTTATCCGCCTTGGAAGCCCACCGTATTCTTTGGTTCATAAAAGCATGGAAATCTTCTGCCGGTAAAGTATGGACTATCGCCTGAGGGTGCTTCAGAAAACCTATTCCATCCGGATAAGCTTTATACATTTTATACATTAACAGCATATCGTCGCCCGAAGCAATGCAGTCAATGCCTTTGAAGGCGCCCACATCCTGAAAAGCCTTTTTTTCATAAGCCAGGTTAGCACCATTGCACATGGTGCCGCAACGCAGATGTGCCGTAGCGCCTGTTATTCCCTGCATGCTCAGGAAATCCAGCGATTGAAAAACTTTAAAAAAATCGTTTTCACGATAATACGAAACCGGAGCGGCAATAAATTTATAACCGTGATGCTCGTAAAACCCGGCGACTGTTTCCACCCAATATTTGTGCATGACACAATCTGCATCCGTCGTGATAATTAATTCGCCTGTGCAAAGTTCAACGGCGGTTTCGATAGCCTTCTTTTTATAAGAATTGAGCAGGCTGCCCTCTTTTAGGTGATCCGCCAGGTTGATCAGCCGTACATTTTTAGAAGCGAAATTTTTTACCAGTTCTGCCGTTCTGTCGGTAGAATGGTCATTAACCACCATAATTTCCATCAGATCCTTTGGATAGGATTGCAAACAGACCGCTTCAAGGCAGGTAAGGATATGCCTTTCTTCATCCCGCGCAGGAATAATGATGCTCACTTTGGTGTGAAAACCTGAATCTCTGACTGCCGGGGCGTATGGTTGCAAATGTTGCCAGCCATAACGGTACCATAGCATCAATGCACCATATAAAACCGCAAGAATGACCAGGATAATAAAAATAATATTCATACTATTAACTCTATTAACAATCCATCCATAGGAAAATGTTGTCAGATCAATAGTTATTTTGGCTCAAATATCGAAAAATTTCTTCTCCTGTTTCCGGTTTTAGCAATTGATGGCCATAATCCAATGTCAGGATTTTTGCGGTAGGAATATCTTCAAATATTTTCCCATGCCTGGAAGGAAAAATGCGATCGTATTTTCCAAAAATAAAAATAACCGGTAAGTGGTGCCGCTTGATTTGTTTCTTGATTCCGGGTATATCCGGTGATAAATTTTTCATACAGGTCCAAATCCGGTACACTAACATACGTTGCTCTTTATCATCTGTATGCATCTTAACGAATTTGTAAATGCTCTCATTGGTTAAATGCAGTTTAAATCCCGCCTCAATAATGAAATGTAATAATGCATGATGATAAACGACATGATGAAACAAGGCATGGCCGGCCTTGGTTTGCGTAACAAAATAATACCAGGGATTTACTTTTAATCCATCCGGTGCTAAAAGTACCAGCGCTTCCATTTGCGAGATAAAAACGGCAGCGGCACAAAGCGCTATCCTGCCACCCATGCTGTAGCCAAGTAACGTGAATTTGTCAGACCCGAAATGGTCAAGCAATGTGCGCATTAGAAATTCGAGTTCCTTCATTTCGAAAACAGCGTCATCCCAGATAGTCGAACCGCTATATGGAAGATCGGGTGCATAAAGGGTGTATTCTTTTCCTAAAATATTTTCAAATACATAAAAATTATCACCGCTTTCTTTAAAACCATGAAAAGCAATCAGCAAACGAGGTCCGCTTCCAAACACATGGACACAGATTTTATTCGTGTTGATGGTTATGAAGAATTCAGGCATGAAATACTTTTGCAGCTTTTTATCAGATGATAAAAGTAGCATATTATTAACTTCAAATATTGAATTACCTTTAATCCGTTAAGATTATTTATTAGAGGAATTACTTTCAAAGCCCCTCTTTTTCATTTTATTTTTCAATTGTATGAAGACAAAAGTAGAAATGATCGTGCACAGTGCAGTGGTATATACTGTGGATAAAAATTTTTCTCAAAAACAGGCATTTGCTATTAGCGATCAACATATCGTAGCTGTTGGAACAGATCAGGAAATAATAGGCAATTATGATGCATCCGTAATAAAAGATGCAGGATACAAAACGATATATCCCGGATTTATTGATGCCCATGCTCATTTTTATGGCTATGGAAAGTCGTTACAAGCCGCTGATTTAAGGAATACAAAAAGTTGGGACGAAACCGTGAAACGCGTGAGAGATTTTGCAAAGCATAATCCTTTTCCGTGGATCACAGGAAGAGGATGGGATCAGAACGAATGGAAATCCCGGAATTTTCCCGATAATCAACAACTGAATGAATTATTCCCGGATATTCCCGTGCTGCTGACCCGCATTGACGGCCATGCGGCTGTTGTAAATGATGCAGCTTTAAAAGCAGCAGGCATAAAAGCGGGACAAACGTTGGATGGTGGTGAAATACAAATCAGGGAAGGAAAGCTTACCGGAATATTAGTGGATAACGCGATTGATATAATCAATGAAAGAATGCCCCCCCTCTCTGCCAGGCAAAAAGAAAAGTGTCTCCTGGATGCACAAAGAAATTGTTTTGCAGCCGGTATTACTACAGTACAAGATTGCGGATTAGGCAAAAATATGATTGCATTCATTGATAGCATGCAGCAATCGGGGAAATTGAAAATGCGTTTATATATCATGATCAGCGATGAGCCGGAGAATTATGATTATTATTTAAAATCAGGTCCATATAAAACAGATTATTTGAATGTATGCGCCTTCAAATTATTTTCTGACGGTGCACTGGGCTCTCGCGGCGCCCGCTTATTGCAGCCTTACGCTGACCGCACCGGATGGACCGGATTTTTATTGAAGCCCGAAAAATATTTTGAAAGTATAGCCCAACGCCTGATCAATTCTGAATTTCAAATGTGTACCCACGCCATCGGCGATGCAGCCAATCGTATGATATTAAACGTTTATGCAAAAGCTTTAAAAGGGAAAAATGACAGGCGCTGGCGAATTGAACATGCCCAGATTCTGCATGCTGAGGATATAAGGCTTTTCGGAGAATATAACATTGTTCCTTCCGTTCAGCCCGCGCACGCCACTTCCGATATGTATTGGGCGGCGGAAAGATTAGATAAAAAACGGTTACAACATGCTTATGCAAATAAAGAATTATTGCGGCAGAATGGCTGGATCCCTTTGGGTACTGATTTTCCCGTAGAAGATATCAGTCCGGTAAAAACATTTTATGCTGCTGTCACTCGTCAGGACCGTAAAGGCTATCCTGAAGGTGGCTTTGAAATGCAAAATGCACTAACCCGCGAAGAAACATTACGTGGCATGACAATATGGGCTGCCAAAGCGGCTTTTGAAGAAAAAGAAAAAGGAAGCATTGAGGTTGGTAAATTGGCGGATTTTGTGATCATGGACAGGGATATGATGAAAGCACCGATAGAAGAAACATGGCAAGCTAAAGTGTTAGAGACTTACGTTGGAGGTGAGAAAGTTTATTAATTACTTCTCCTTGAGTATCTTTGCCCCCTTGTTTTATGGTATTCCCATGGAATAAATCCGGAAGAGATGGACGAGCATTTTTATCAGTATATTTTAGAAAAGCACCAGCACATTGAGGCGGTGCCACCCAATGAGATAATAGCCTCCTGGGCAGTAAAGGTCTTGCGTTTACTTTATCCTGAACAGTCTAAGAAGGTTTATACTTCTGCTCAGCAAATTAAAGGAGAATTTTCAGGATTAGAACAAAATTTGCTGACAATATTGAATGACACCAAAGCTTGCAGCAATTGTGACAACGAAGCTATTTCGAAATCTTTCTTCGATGCTCTTCCCAATCTATATACACTTCTAAATAAGGATGCTTCCGCTATTTTAGAGGGCGACCCTGCTGCCAATAATAAATTTGAAGTCATTCGTACTTATCCGGGCTTTTTCGCCATTTCTTTTTACCGTCTTGCACATGAATTACTGACGCTGGAAGCACCTTTAATACCACGTATTTTAACTGAATATGCTCATTCGCATACCGGTATAGATATTCATCCCGGCGCTAAAATAGGCGAGTATTTTTTTATTGATCATGGTACAGGCATCGTTATAGGTGAAACGGCGGTTATCGGCAATTATGTAAAGCTGTACCAGGGCGTAACGCTTGGTGCATTAAGTGTCGAAAAATATATGAAATACACCAAACGGCATCCTACGGTGGAAGATCATGTGGTGATTTATTCCGGAGCCACCATATTAGGAGGAGACACCGTCATTGGCCACCATAGCATTATCGGTGGTAATGTATGGCTCACCAAAAGTGTTCCACCCCATTCAACAGTTTATCATAAGCCATTGACGGAAGTGGTCAAAAATAATCTGATGGAATGAAATAAGAATGGATAATGGAATTTTAAATGATTGAATGATATGTCAACAATTGTAGATCTCATTGGCAGCACCCCTTTAGTGGAAATAAAAAAGCTTAATCCTAATCCGGATGTAAAAATATACGCCAAGCTGGAAGGTAATAACCCCGGCGGCAGCGTGAAAGACAGGCCTGCCCTCAATATGATCCACAGCGCAATGGAACGCGGAGATATTAAGCCGGGAACTAAATTAATAGAAGCCACCAGCGGCAACACCGGTATTGCTTTAGCGATGATTGCCAGGTTATATAATCTGGAGATTGAGCTTGTGATGCCGGAAAATTCCACCCGCGAAAGAGTGTTGACAATGGAAGCATTCGGCGCAAAAGTCACTTTATTAGATGGAATCGAACGTTGCCGCGATTATGCAGAAGAAAAAGGCGCCAAACCCGGTTATTTCCTCTTCAATCAGTTTGCTAATCCGGATAATTATCTGGCGCATTACAAGACTACAGGGCCTGAAATATGGAATGATACCGGGGGAAACATTACTCATTTTGTCAGTTCGATGGGAACTACAGGGACTATTATGGGCACTTCCATGTTTTTAAAAGAGAAGAATAAAAATATTCAGATTGTAGGATGCCAGCCTACCGAAAATTCTTCTATTCCTGGAATACGCCGGTGGCCTAAAGAATATTTACCTAAAATATTTGATCCTAAAAGAGTGGATCGCGTCATAGATGTTTCAGAGGAAGAAGCTACGCAGGCTGCCAGAGATTTGGCAAAAAATGAAGGTATCTTTGCAGGGATGAGCAGTGGTGGAGCAGCTTCGGCGGCATTCAGATTAGCGAAAGAATTATCTTCAGGAATGATTGTTTTTATCGTTTGCGATCGCGGAGACCGTTATCTGAGCAGTGATTTGTTTGGATAAAATGTCTCCAATCCTTTACAGATATTCTTCACTACTCCCGGTCCTTCATAAATAAACCCGGTATAAACCTGTACCAGTGAGGCTCCTGCAGATAATTTTTCATAAGCATCTTCAGCCGAAAAGATCCCGCCGGATGCAATAATGGGAATTCTTCCTTCGCTTTTTTGGTGTATATAGCTAATAATTTCAGTACTTCTTTTTTGTAAAGGTTTACCGCTTAATCCACCTGCACCCATGGATTGCACTTTATCTGATGGCGTTTTCAATCCTTCACGGCTGACGGTGGTATTTGCCGCGACAATTCCGTATAAATTAGTTTCGTAAATAATTTCAATAATATCATCCAACTGATCATTGCTTATATCAGGTGCGATTTTTAGCAAAACCGGTTTTGCCAAAGTTTTCTGACTATTCAGTTTTTGCAAATGAAGCAATAATCGCCGCAGCGGTTCTTTCTCCTGCAACCCGCGCAGGCCGGGCGTATTGGGTGAGCTGACATTGACTGTAAAATAATCCACCACATCATACAAAGCATGAAAACAGGTAGCATAATCATCCACGGCGTTTTCATTGGGAGTAATTTTATTCTTCCCGATATTTCCTCCGATGATAATAGGACTCTTTCTTTTTTTCAATCTGCCTGCAGCCGCTTCAGCGCCTTCATTATTAAATCCCATGCGGTTGATAAGCGCTTTATCTTTTGGCAGGCGAAAAAGCCGTGGCTTATCATTTCCCGGTTGAGGCAAGGGCGTTACCGTACCGATTTCGATAAAGCCAAAACCCAGGCAGGTAAGCGTGTCCACATAACGGGCGTCTTTATCAAAACCGGCGGCAAGTCCGACCGGATTAGGAAAAGTAATGCCGAATAACTCTCTCTTTAAAGCAGGATTATCATAACAGAAGAGTGATCTCAGCAAAGTTTTCCCGCCCGGAATAGCGCAAACGAAAGAGCACATTTTCATTGCCAAACGATGTGCTTTTTCAGGCGAAAGAAGGAAAAGTAT
>SCQV01000083.1 GCA_004299085.1 Chitinophagaceae bacterium
CAAATTATTGTAAAATCGGCTCCGATAAGTGAATCTGAGGTGGGTTTGTTGCGACCCGGACAAGTTGTCATTTCCCCTATCCACTTACCAACCTTAAAAGAAGAACTGGTAAAGCGCCTGATGAATAAACGTATTACTGCCTTATGTTTTGAAACGCTCAAGGATGAAGCAGGAACCTATCCTATTGTCCGTTCCATGAGTGAGATAGCAGGCAGCGCCGTGATGCTGATTGCAGGACAATATCTGGGCAGCACTACGCTTGGAAAAGGTGTCTTGCTGGGTGGAATTTCAGGTGTGCCTCCGACCAAAGTAGTCATCATCGGAGCAGGTGTGGTAGGTGAATTCGCTGCACGGACCGCTTTGGCGCTGGGTTCTTCAGTGAAAATATTCGATAACAATATTTACAAATTAAAACGGCTTCAAAATAATATAGGAGTCCGGTTATATACTTCTGTCATCAATCCCCACACTTTAGCCGAACAGCTTCAAAATACGGATATCGCGGTGGGTGCATTATCTTCCCAGTCCGGGCGTACCCCCATCGTGGTCACCGAAGCCATGGTCAGCAACATGAAAGCGGGTTCTGTAATTGTGGATGTAAGCATTGATCGCGGCGGATGCTTCGAGACATCCGAAGTAACTACGCATGAAAAACCCGTTTTTAAGAAATATGATGTGCTGCATTATTGTGTGCCCAATATCCCTTCCGGATTTGCACGTACTGCCTCACAGGCTATCAGCAATGTATTAATGCCCTTGCTTTTAGATGCAGCCAAAGACGGCGGACTGGATAATCTGATATGGAAAAAACAGGGTGTTCGGCAGGGTATTTATTTATACAAGGGTATGCTGACGAATTTTTACCTGAGTGAAAAATTCAAATTAAAATATGCGGATTTGGAATTGTTGCTGGCAGCAAAAGGATGATATGCTATCCGCTGAAAACGGCTAAACTTTCTCTGCTACAATGGCGATAGCAACCATTTGTTTCTGATATTTCTTGAATAATTTTCTCATCTCCAGTATCCTTTTTCGGGCTTCTCCATCATATAAAATGTTCATTCCGATTTTAAGCATCCTGTATAGCCCTTCATCGTTCAGCATCCGCGCAGGCTCTAAAAGAAGCATAGGACTTGTAATCACTTTTCTGACAACAAAGCCCTCTTTTTCAAGCAATTTGACCCATTCAACTTCTGTCAACGGCCTGGCATTTACTTTGGCGCTTACAGAAAGCTCACGCCTCATTTGGGCTTTAAATTCTTCGCTTAAACCGGGAGGATACAGTCCTAATTCATGTATTCCGTAGAACCCTCCCTTTTTTAGCAAACGATGCGCTTCCTGAATGATTTCCTCTTTTCTGTTATCTGCGTGCATGGTTAAAATAGCTTCACCCAGGATTTTGCTGGCGGCATTATTTTCCATCCCTGTGTGAGCAACATGGGCGGTTATAATCTTTTGCCCGTCGCTGTATATTTTTCGTCGCAGATTTTTTGCCGCTTCTTCATTTATTTCTACTCCGGCGTAAGTTTTAGGATGCTTCTTCAAAATTTTCATAGCCGTAAAACCCATGCAGGGAGCAAATTCCACTACGTCATCATTGGAGCTGATTTGGAGATTTTCTATTAATTTCAATGTAAGTTCTTTGCCACCGGGTCGTAATACCCTTTTTCCCAGCTTTGAAAGGAACCAATAGTTTTTCTCCTCATCCATGTACTGGTTGCTCATCGGTTTGTTGCCTGGTTTTGCATGTAAAGTTACGATGAGTTAATAAGAAGTATGAACTCATTTGGGAAAAATGAATGCTTTAAAGGGAATATTCGATATGTTTAATAAACGTTGGCAGTCAGGTGCTCCTGTAAATGAAAAATCAATCACTCTATAATGCCAAAACTTGAGTTGTATTAGCTTTTATCTCCGCTTATTCATCTCATCCGGATAATAACAATATAGAAAGGGGCGTTTAGTTGCCTCATAGAGACTGACATTAACCACTAATGCCCGCCTGACAGAACGGGCAGGCACGAATATAGTTATTCCTGGAAGTTGTCATTTTAAGGAATTAAAAAGTATTGGTGTATTCGTGTTAGAGACCTTTTGGGGGGAATAAGTGGCACCACTAATGCCCGCCTGAACGGAACGGGCAGGCACGAGTTCATTTGATTTCTTTCAATCAAGGTTTGTGATAACCCGTCCTGTCATTCGTGCCTGTCTCGACTAAGGCGAGGTATTCGTGGTTAATATTAACCTAAAATGCCTTAAAAAGTCATTTAAAATAAGGGGTACTTATGCGCCTCTTTCTATAACAATATTCATGATGTGTCATTCCGATTTTGGGGTAATAATCTATGGCGGCTGGCGCTGCCGGTAATATCAATTCGGCTTTAGGTGTTTGGCTTTGCTCTTTTTATTAATTCTTTTCGATTTCTCTTTTCTGATGTGCTTTGACAACCGTAAGGTCAGAAAGATAGGTACAATAGGAAAAATCGGTCAATGCATGAGATACGGCAACCAATCATTTCTTATCATGATGTGAGGTAATGATCATTTTTTAATCTTATCATGGTTTTCCTTCACCCTGAATTTCACGATCCGGCTGATCAAATCCAGAGGCATCGGCTTATCCAATGGAAACTGCACAGAACCTTTTCCTTGCGCATAAAAGGAAAGTTCATTTTTGAATGCTTTAATGCCGCTTGGTATCGGATAAAATCCAATATGATTTTTGAATGCTGCAAAATACACCAGTGAGTACCCGTTCAGCTTGAATGCAGGCATTGCATAGCTAATCGTTTCTTTTGCGCCAGGGGCAGCGTTATTTATGGTGTGACGAATTTGTTCTAAAACGGCTTGGATATCTTCTGAGAAGCCGGCAATGTATTCGTCAATATTCCCGGGTATTGCTTTCTTTTTATCCATAAAACATAATTTGTTTTTATAAATCATGAAGAGCATGAAATGTTGTGGAAATACTTCTTCATTCTCCCACTGTTGACCGGATTAAAACATCCCTGAATTCTTCAACGCTTAAATTGCTTTCAATCTTGTATTCAATAAACATTTTTTATTCTTATCATACATTTTACTTCTTCCTTATCATTCGCATACCATTCCATGCAATAACCTCGTGGATCTAAATCCGGCGTGGTCAGCAGCTCCTGGAAAGCCTTTTCAATACATCTGGGATCCTTCCTAAAATCCTTTAAAGTTACAGAAATGTATTTCCCTTTTTTCAGAATGAGGGAATCACAATGATATTTTTCAGCTTCACCTTCACTTTTCTCTTCTGTCGCTGCTCTGTAAACGATAGTTCCGTTATTTTCCGGACGGGAAATGCCAAAATATTTTCTGTCTGTTGAAAAGGGTACAAGCTGATGAAGACGTGTATGCGCATCTGAAATTCCTTCTGGGAATGCGGCTGCTGTTACATAAAATACTTTGATGTCATCGTCTAAAATAAATGTTTCCATTATTTAATTGTGTTGATTATTTTCTTCTATGCTTTCATTTAAAAAATCTTTTATTACCTCTACTGTCATTTCAATTATTTTATTCCCAATTACCGGACTTTCCGCTGCGCCAATGTAAGCGCCATGTTCAGCAGGAAGTATCATCAATCTCGAATTGGATATCAACTTTGACATTTTCACGGTATGTTCATTCAATATTACGTCCCTGTCTCCGTTGATAATTAGGGTGGGAACTTTGATGGACTGAAGCATTTCGTCTTTCCAATCTTTAAAATTAAGCATTCGCTCCCTGTCCTT
>SCQV01000084.1 GCA_004299085.1 Chitinophagaceae bacterium
GTTAAATAAGATTTTGCAATTCCGTTTCTCCTTTTTATTAGCTTCATAACTTTGAGCCGATTTCTCTATTCTTCCCATTATGCTACTCTTGGGTCGGCATTTCCTCACAATTCTTAGCTATTCAACTTTGTAGTAATTGCAATGTGGTTAGGTGGTGGGTGGAATTGATAGACACGTCTCGCCTTAGGCGAGATGGCCAGCAATGGCCGGTTCAACTCCCGCCCCGGGCACCTCATTAAATAATACTCTTTCCTGCCTTATTTTCTCTCTTTACAATAATCATAGCTCCCAGTTCTACAAACCTTATTTTAATTGGCCTCGTGTTCCGGAGAGACAAAACCGAAAACCGGACAAAGGTCATGGCGGCCTGAGTGCGCTTTTAATATGCTTTATTCATACTTTATCCTGGCTTAACTCCCGATCTATCATTGCACCATAAACCGGATCGAATCAGGTAAAGCATACAATAATCATACAGATTATTATTTTTAAAATATTTTATATTATTTAAATAATATCTATAATTTTGCTGCAAATATTATAAATATATAATATTACATAAAATAATAATATATATGAAAAATTCAAGTTTCAAGCATTCCCGAAAAAGGATAATGGTCATCGGTAATGGAATGACCGGACATAAATTCTGTGAGAAACTAAAAGAAAAAGATACGCATAATCAATTTATAATCACAGTATTATCTGAAGAACAGCGGCGTGCGTATGATCGTGTACATTTGAGCAATTACTTTAGTGAAAAGAGGGTTGATAACATGTATTTGTGTGAACCGGGGTGGTATAAAGATCAAAATATCCAATTATGTCTTGGAGAGTCAGTAGCTGAAATTGATAAATATAAAAAAAATATAATATCATCTTCAGGTAATATATTTTCTTATGATTATCTGGTTATTGCGACCGGATCTTCTCCTTTTATTCCTTCTGTACCGGGAACTGACCTATTCGGAATTCATGTTTACCGGACCATAGAAGACCTGGAACTTATCATGGCACACGCTTATAAATCAAAAAAAGCAACGGTAATTGGTGGAGGCTTGCTGGGGCTGGAAGCTGCCAAAGCAATGCTTGATTTAAATATGGAAACCCATGTGGTGGAATTTTCACCCCGCCTTATGCCCCGCCAGCTTGATGAAACAGGCGCCGGATTCTTAAAAACCAAGCTGGAACATATAGGCATTCAAATACATCTGAATAAAAATACGGTTGCCTTCAGAGGCAGGGATAAAATAGAAAGCATTGAATTTGCCGATCATACGGAATTGGAAACCGATATGGCGGTGATATCTGCAGGAATCAGGCCAAGAGATGAACTGGCGCGTCAGTGCGGGCTGAAAATCGGGCCACGCGGCGGTATTATGGTTAATGAGCATTTGCAAACCTCCGATCCTTGTATTTATGCTATCGGGGAATGTGCTTTGTTTGAAGGCATGATCTACGGTTTGGTGGCACCCGGCTATGAAATGGCGGAAGTGGTAGCCAGCTTGTTAACCGGTGTTGAAAAAACATTTCATTCATTTGATATGTCCACTAAGCTGAAATTGATCGGCGTTGATGTTGCGAGCTTTGGCGATCCTTTCGGTATGAACACTGCACATAATCCGGTAATTTTTGAAGACCGCAAGCATGATGTGTACAAGCGCATTAATATTTCGGAAGATGGAAAGACCTTATTAGGCGGCATCCTGGTAGGCGACGCGCAACCCTATAACATGTTACTGCAAACCTACAGGAACGGCTTGGCCTTACCCCACAACCTCGAAAATATTTTATTTGAAATAGGAAATAAAGAAGGAAAAAATGGTGGAGGAATAATGGAATTGCCAGGCTCCGCGCTAATATGTTCCTGCGAAAACATTTCCAAAGAAACTATCTGTAATGCCGTCGTCAACCAAGGTGTAACCGATATAGAAGGGATGAAAAAATGCACTAAAGCGGGAACAGGCTGTGGCGGATGCATCCCGTTTGTAAAAGATCTGATCAACGAAACACTGAAGCTTCAGGGGAAAGCAGTGAAGCAAACGCTGTGCGAACATTTCGATTACAGCCGGCAGGAATTATATGAACTGATCAGGGTAAAAGAAATAAAGACATTTGACAACGCTTTACAATCCTTCGGACATGGCGCGGGTTGCGAAATTTGCAAACCGGCCATAGCTTCTATCCTGGCCAGTGCATGGAATGATCTTATCATCCGGCAGGCCACCATCCAGGATACAAATGACCGTTATCTTGCCAACATACAGAAAGGGGGATCTTATTCTGTAGTTCCCCGTATTCCGGGCGGAGAGATTACACCCGAAAAACTAATTGCGATCGGACAGATAGCACAAAAATATAATCTCTATTGCAAGATCACCGGAGGGCAACGCATTGATTTATTCGGAGCACTTGTTCACCAACTGCCGCAGATATGGGAAGACCTGATTGCGGCCGGATTTGAAAGCGGCCATGCTTATGGTAAAGCGGTACGCACGGTTAAAAGCTGTGTGGGTTCCACCTGGTGCCGTTATGGATTGCATGATTCGGTGGGATTTGCTATTGAGTTGGAAGAGCGATATAAAGGATTGCGTTCACCACACAAAATTAAAATGGCGGTATCCGGTTGCATCCGGGAATGTGCTGAAGCCCAGGCAAAAGATATTGGTGTTATCGCCACCGAAAAAGGATGGAACCTGTTTGTATGCGGCAATGGCGGCGCCAAACCCCAGCATGCGGTACTGTTTGCATCTAACATTGATAAAGAAACGGTGATCCGTTATATTGACCGGCTCCTCATGTTTTACATTAAAACAGCCGAACCGCTTACCCGTACTGCTACCTGGCTGAATAAAATGGAGGGTGGACTGGAGCATTTAAAGAAAGTGGTTATAGATGACGAATTGGGCATCTGCGATGCGCTTGAAAAAGAGATGAAGCAAACACTCGATCAATATTACTGTGAATGGAAGGCGGTGGTGGAAAATCCGGAATTACGCAAGCAATTCACCCATTTTGTTAATTCCGGTGATCCGGATCCTACCATTCAATTTAATGAAATACGAAAGCAGAAAGTTCCTGCTTCATGGGAATGATATTGAAAAAGATGGATGAATATTTTCAAGATGAAAAAATGGCACGCGGATCTTGATGATCTGTTAAGATAATCGCAGATCATTCATCATATTTTACATAAAGACACGCAAAATATGATTCACCTTCGGCGGGAACCATAACCAATCATGAAAACCTGCCTGCCGGCAAAGGCAGGTTCCATTTTTTGACTTGCGTCAATGTGAATAATCATTAAAGAATTATAATATGAAAAAAGAAATTTCAGAAAACGGAGTATTACCGGGGAAAATAAAAGAATGGTTTAAAGCCTGCCGGACAGGAGATGTACCAGACAACGGCGGTTCCTGTATTAAGTATCAGGATGAGCAAATAGCCATTTTTCATTTTGCTGATCTTAAAGAATGGTTTGCCACGCAAAATCTTTGTCCGCACAAGCAGCAAATGAGCTTATCCCATGGCTTATTGGGCGATTCAGCCGGTGAGCCGAAAGTGGCCTGTCCGTTTCATAAAAAAACATTCTCATTGAAATCGGGAAGCTGCCTTACTGATCCGGAATTATATTGCATCAAGACTTATCCTGTCAAAGTGGAAGACGGATTTGTTTTGATCGGGATTAGAGAATGAAGAAATAGAGAAAAGCTCATCTTTTTCAAAATTCCGCTCAATCTCCGCTCAAAGGATTTAAACCTACCTGACAAGAAAAGTACATTTTTGTCTAATAATTTTTAAATATAAAAATTATTAACTATTTTGAGCGGTGTTAGAACTATAAAGTCTATTCTTTACCTAAATATTTACCATGAATCTAATGGATCACTGCCAATTCTATCTGTCTTGCAACGTCCATTCTTCCTTTCAGATATCTGCAGATACAGAATATATACTCTTGGATTATTTGCCAGAAATGGAGCCGGGGTAAGAAATGTTATGAATAAGTATAAAAAAGATGATCCCGCCTTGTAGCTGGACCCTCTTAAATGTTTTCACGAAGAAAAAAATAGCCCCTGTTGAGTACAAGGGCAAAAACTTATTGAGGCAAGCCTCACTACGGAATAAAATCCTTATTGTGATTTGCTTCGCGACAAAAATAGAAAAAGAAATTGATATGGAAAAGAAAAGAAAAAAAGTTCTAGGTTTAGACATTGGCACCAATTCAATAGGTGCGGCATTAATTGATCTTCCTCAGGATTTTGCCGAATATGGAAGTGACGGGAAAATTGAATGGATGGGTAGTCGAATTATTCCTACCGATGGAGATTATTTACAGAAATTTGAAAGTGGCGCACAAGCTCTGACAAAAGCAGCTTTCAGAAGAGAAAAGCGTGGTTCAAGACGATTGAAACATCGTTATAAATTACGTAGAACTCGCCTGATAAAAGTGTTTAAAGCATTAGGTTGGCTTGATGAATACTTTTCCCTGGATAATTCAAGACGATTTAAACAGAGCGTTAGTGAAAATGGATATTCATTTAAAATAAGTAACTACCTTCCATTTTCAGATGAAACAATTACCGAGTTTGAGAAAGAGTTAAGTATAGTTGGGAAAAAAAGTAAAAAAGGCAAAAGTATTGTACCTGAAGATTGGATTATTTATTTCTTACGTAAAAAAGCACTAACGAAAAGGATTACCATTCCTGAACTGGCTCGTATCATTTATATGCTGAATCAGCGAAGGGGTTTTAAAAGTAGCCGAAAGGATTTGAAAACAACTAATGTACTACCCTACGGTGAATTTGTCAAAAGAAAAGGCAAGAATGAATTTGGAGAGGAAGGATTAGAAACTCAATTCGTGGTTATCACTAAAATCAAATCAGTAACGTTTAAAGAGGAGAAAAAGGATAAGAATGGAAGTTCAAATATTTATACAATTGTTGCTGAAAATACACGGCTTGAACCTTGGGAAGAAACACGGAAGAAAGAACCGGACTGGGCGAAAGAAATTAATGATAAAGGTGAGAAGATTGAAAGAAAAGAGTTTACATTTTTAGTCACACAAAAAGTAGATAAAAGCGGAAAATTTATCCAGAATAAACCACAACTACCGAAAAATGATGACTGGGCGTTGTGTACAACTGCATTAAGTGAAAAAATAGAAGAAAAGCATCTGTATCCGGGAGAATATTTTTATGAGCAAATTAAAGAAGCATATTTAGCTAAAAGAAATTTTAAAGCTCGTCAGTATCCAGTTTACAGATGGCGATATCAAAAGGAATTAGAAGCTATATGGAACAGACAATGTGAATTAAATCCTGAACTTCAAAAATTAAATACAGATCAGGCTACACTTATAAAGTTGGCAGATTTGTTATACCCTACCCAAGCCAAGCACAATATGCCCAAACTGTCTGAGTTTAAAAGCAATAATTTACTGCATATAATTAGTAAGGATATTATTTATTATCAGCGTGAATTAAAATCTCAGAAAAGTTCAATCAGTGAGTGTCGTTACGAAAAACGAATTGGCAAAGAGAAAAATGAAGAAGGCGTTTATATTGAAACGGGTGTTTATGGATTAAAATGTATTCCCCGTTCTTCTCCTTTGTTTCAGGAGTTCAGGATTTGGCAAGACATTCACAACATCCGTGTGTTGGAGCGCGAAGTAATAGTTGATGGGAAAACCAACTTAGATGTGGATGTAACCGGTAATTTTATTAGTGACGACATAAAAGCCAAATTGTTTGAGTTGTTTAATTCAAAGGCATCCATAAGCGAAAAGGATATTCTCAAACTCTTAAAAGAAAACCACCCTGATTCAAATATCAAATTAGACATTGACAAGAAAGAGAAAACTCATTCTCATAGGATCAACCTTTATGCAAGACGTGAAGAATTAAAGGGAAATGAAACATTATCACGTTACAGAATTCTATTTAAAAAAACCGATTTTGATGGAGATGATATTCTTTCTGACAAAGAAAAGTTGAGGAAACTTTGGCACATTGATTACTCAATTACTTCATCAGATGAAGAAAAATCTAAGAAAGGGATTACTACTGCCCTAAATAAAATACTTCCTGATAACCCGAATAAAGACAAGGGAATTGAATTATTTACAAAATTATCTGAACTAAAAAAAGAATATGGCTCTTATTCGGCCTGTGCCATTAAAAAGATGCTTTCTGTAATGCGTTGTGGAAAGAAGTATTGGCATGAACAAGAAATTAATGAAACAATAAAACAAAGGGCTGTTGATATTAAAAAGCGTTTAGATAATATTGGTCAAAACGTGAGAAGAATTAATGAAATCGCTGATGACGATGTGCAAAAACAGATATTAAAAAGTTTTATTGGGAAAGAAGATTTGACTAAAGGGCTAAACACTTATCAGGCTGGTTATCTTATATATGACAAACATTCTGAAAAAGATAAAACTTCCATCAACTCTGCTGAAGATTTTGGAAGGTTTATACAAAAGGAAATACCGAACAACAGTTTACGGAATCCTATTGTAGAGCAGGTAGTGAGAGAAGCAATGTTTTTAGTTAGGGATATTTGGAAACAATATGGGAAGATAGATGAAATTCATATTGAGTTAGGGCGAAATCTTAAAAACAATAGTCAAGAGCGGGAAAAAATTTCAAAAGCACAAGATGGTAATTTTAAGGAGAAGCAACGAATCAGACAGTTACTATATGAGCTAATGAATGGTGATTTTGAGCAGCATATTGATGAAGATGAAACTCAGCCGTATAAGTTTGAAAATGGAATGTTTAAATGGGGAACTAAAATAGAACATACAACCTTTAAAGTTAAACCAAATCCTGAAAGCCCTGCTGATATTGAAAAATTCAGAATTTGGAGAAATCTTTCAAAGCAAAGCGATATGGAATGGGCTAAAAAAGTAAAAGATGAAAAAATACCAACTGAACAAGAAATTAAAAAATACGCTTTGTGGTTGAGTCAAAATTGTCGTTCTCCTTATACAGGCAAAATAATTCCAATAAGTAAATTATTTGATGAAAATGAATACCAGAAAGAGCATATTATCCCTCAGTCAAAGATGAAGAATGATAGTTTCAATAATTTGGTAATTTCTGAAGCCGCTATTAATCCTCCGCCATACAAGGGAAGTATGTTGGCAAGAAACTTCATTTCACAATTTGGAGGGCAAACTTTAACAATAAATAATCGAGAATATCCCATTTTAAAAGAAACAGAATATGAAGCATATTGTAAAGACACTTTCAAATTCCAAAAAGGAAAGCTCAAAAACTTGTTGGCAACTGAAGTGCCTGAAAACTTTATTGGAAGACAATTAAACGACACTCGCTACATCGGCCGGAAACTTTCTGAATTGCTGGCACCAGTCGCAAAAAATGAAAACGGAATAATCTTTACAGGAGGAGCAATTACATCTGAACTCAAAAATAATTGGGGATTAAACAAAGTGTGGAAAGATCTGATGGAGCCGAGATTTGAAAGGCTGAGTAAACTAACTCCAGAATACATAGAAGAAAAGCGAAAACTAGATGAAGAATTTGCTATAAAAGATAGTCAAGGACAACCAAGAAAAGATAAAAATGGAGATATCGTAGTACAAGACGACCGAAAAGTAGAATATGAGCAAAAAGTTAGAGCCATACCATTGAAATACATTATTCACGACAAAGGCGAATACGGGAATCCTGTTATACATTTCAATGTAAAAGAAAATGAACAATTAGATTTAAAACGCATAGACCATCGCCATCATGCTTTAGATGCTTTAATTATTGCTGCTACTACAAGAGAACACATTCGGTACTTAAATACTTTAAGCGCTGCTGATACGGATGAAGAATTCAAAAACTTTAAACGCACTCTTGTAAAAGGAAAAATCAGGGATTTCAAAACTCCTTGGGAAAGATTTACAAAAGATGCTAAAGACAAATTAGAAGAAACAATCGTAACCTTTAAAACAAATAACAAAATCATTTCTGCGCCTAAAAACCGTACTGCATACCTGAGAGTTGAAAATGGGAAAGCAAAACGTGAGTATAGAGAACAGCAGCCTAACAAAAAATGGATGGCGGTGAGAAGGTCAATGTTTAAAGAGCCTTTGGGTGTAATTTGGATAAAACAAATTAAGGATGTATCTGTAAAAGAAGCTTTTACAATAGAAATAGAGCGACAGCTTTCTTATAATGATTTAACCAAAAGGAAGACCGCATCCTATATCTACGATAAATTAGCAAGGCAAATTATCAAATCAATAATTCAACAATGCAATTCAAGTATTGACGAAAAAGATGCACTTATCAAAGAGATAGAGTTCTATCTTACTAAGAACGGCAAAAAGATTGAAACCGGAAAGGTTAACAAAAATGGAAAAACTCAATACAAGACTATTTATGTTTTAAATGGTACAGAATTCGAAGAAGTTAGTGTAGCCAATTTTGTGGCCTACAAAACAAAACGCATGGCGTTGACAAAGAAGGACTATGTAGAGAAGCTGACTATAGAGAAAATGAAAAATGATTTCCCTTATTTCTCTGAAAATGAAAAACGTAATAATGCTTTCAATAACCTTTTTTTACAACATATTAAAGAGTATAACAATGATCCAAAAGAAGCATTTAATGCAGAGGGAATAGAAAAACTTAACACGAAAGCGATTGAAAATCCAAAGATTGGAAAAGAAATCAAATCAGTTACCCGATTAGACGGTACAGTAGATTTGGATGATATGTTTAATGGCGGGTTTTACGAAACCGACAAAGGAGCTATGGCATACTTCGTTATCTATGAAAACCAACAAACCAAAGTACGTGATGGTTTTGAATCAATCGCAACTCACAAAGCCATTGAGAAGATTGTAAATGGAGATTCTATTGCAAAGGATAGAGAAGGTTATGATAAAATTATACTTTCTCCGGGTGATTTGGTTTATGTACCAACAGCGGAAGAAAGAAAAAAGGTTGAGCAAGGAGTGAGTATTGAGAATGTAATTCCTTTTAATAACAATGCAATTTTGTCAAAACGGGTATACAAGATTGTTAGTTTCTCAAAGAAAGATCTGCTTTGCATAAAAGCCAATATTTCAGATTATATAATCCCGTATGATAGGAAAGCTAAAAGTAAAGGAGAAATTGGCTGGGACAATAAATCTGGAAACACATTAGATGATGATACAGCTATTAAAGATGTTTGCATCAAACTCAAAGTAGATCGTTTAGGCAATATCTCAAAAGCATAATCATAATGATCAAACGCACACTCTACTTCGGCAATCCTGCCTATCTGAAAACCGCTAATGAACAATTAGTGATTGAGGTGCAAAGTACGGGCGAAACAAAATCGGAGCCTATTGAAGATATCGGGCTTTTGATTTTGGATCATCAGCAAATTACTATTACTCAGGCTCTGATTGCTAAATTATTGGCCAACAACGTGGCATTAATCACTTGCAATTTTACCCATCATCCAACAGGGTTATTATTGAACTTGGATGGCAATACTTTACAAAGCCAGAAGTTCCAAGCTCAAGTAGATGCTTCTATACCACTGAAAAAACAGTTGTGGCAACAAACCGTTATGGCTAAATTGGAAAATCAGGCAGCCTTTTTACAAAAGGAAAAGATTGATAATAGAACCATCCTGAAATATGCCAAAGAAGTAAAAAGCGGCGACAGCGATAACTGTGAAGCAAAAGCGGCTGTCTATTACTGGAAAAATATTTTCCCTGAATTTTTAGAATTCAAAAGAGAACGGGACGGCGCTCCGCCCAATAATTTGCTGAATTACGGTTATGCCATTTTGCGTGCCACTGTAGCGCGTAGTTTGGTAGCTTCCGGATTATTGCCCACACTAGGTATCCATCATCGTAATCAGTATAATGCCTATTGCCTTTCCGATGATATCATGGAGCCTTACCGGCCTTTCGTGGATAAAGTAGTGTGCGCCATCGTCAAAATGAATGGCAGGTTTTTGGATATGACACCCAACATGAAAAAACAATTGCTTGGCATTCCGGCGATGGATGTGGTTATAGACGGACAGAAAAGTCCGCTGATGAACGCGGTACAACGCACCACGGCATCTTTAGTGAAATGCTATGAAGGAGAAAACAGAAAGATTTTATACCCAGTATTCCTGGAGTGAATAACGGAATTATTAATCAATGCCGTTTAGATGAGAGATTTAGCGACCCTTCGACTTCGCTCAGGGTGACGAAAACAGGGTCATGGTGAGCGAAGTCGAACCATGGCAATTCCATTTCAACCCTAACTAAATGACATTGAATTATCAATTATCCATTTATCATGTCTTTTGATCGTTTAAATGCTTATCGAATCATGTGGATCATGGTATTTTTTGACTTACCGACCGAAACCAAAAAGGACCGGAAAAATTATGCCGTATTCAGGAAAAGAATTATGTCGGACGGGTTTCAGATGTTTCAATTCAGCATGTATATCCGGCATTGCAGCAGCCGGGAAAATATGGAAGTCCATATCCAGCGTGTGAAGAAAATTCTTCCTCCAAAAGGGCATATCGGCATTATGTCGGTTACAGATAAGCAA
>SCQV01000085.1 GCA_004299085.1 Chitinophagaceae bacterium
TAGCTTAAGTTTTTTGTTTGGAAACTCAAACTTAGCTATCCGGGGTGATTCCACAAAAAATCACCCCCTTTTTCTCTTATTTTTGTCGGACAATAGTGATATAATATAATAATATAAATAGATACAAATATGGAAGGGAAAAATTCTCGTTGGCAATTCAGGCTCAAAAGCCACTCAGATGCATTGGCTTCCATAGAAGAGATTATTCCGCGTTATAAAGATTTAAATGAGTTGGAAAAAGATGGTTTGGTACAGCGATTTGAATTCACCGTTGAACTGGTATGGAAGGTAATGCAAGATTATTTACGGGAAACAGGCTACCAGGGCCTAAGCGGGCCAAGGCCTGTTATCATCCAAATGGGGGCGGATGGGTTGATTGATCCTTTTATGTGGAATGAAATCCTTAGCACGCGTAACGAATTAAGCCATATTTATGATGAAGATAGAAGCCGGGAACATCTGGATCATATCATCTTTGATTATATTCCAACCTTGCAACAATTCCAAAATAAAATGCTTAACTTAGTATGATTTCATATATTACAAATAATTTCGGATTAAGAGAAAAAGACATGCAATACATGATGCAGCTTTTTCAGTCTTACCCTGCGGTTGAGAAGGTAATTTTATACGGCAGCCGGGCGCGGGGTGATTTTAGACTTGGATCTGATGTGGATTTGGCACTTGCAGGACCCACAATTTCTTCAAAAGATGTAATGCGTATCCATAGCAAGTTGGAAGAGGATAGTCCTATTCCGCTTGGATTTGATGTGGTGCATTATGATACAATAGAGAATCAAATACTCAAAAAACTAATTATTGAGGAAGGAGTGTTTATTTATCAAAAACAAGAGAAAATTTAGCTAAATAAAAAATACTATTCAATCCCCTTCAAAAACTCCCTGTTAATATAATCCGTCACGTCCCTAAGCCGATGAGTTTTTTCATATACCGCCAATTGCCTGTCTGCACCGGTGCCGTTTTGTAATATATTTTTAATATAATTAATTTCATGGCGGCTTCCGAGATCATCTGTTACATCATCAATAAAATCAAGCAATTCATAAATCAGTGCCCGTGTATTCACCTCACATTCTTTTCCAAAATCAATCATGTTTCCGTCTAATCCGTAACGCGATGCCCGCCATTTATTTTCGTTTACCAACTGCCGCTTGTAAATGATAAAGTTCAGGTTTTGCATTCGCAGCTTGTATAGCTTGACACAAATGGCCTGAAACAGGGCTGTGATGGCGATTGTTTCATCAAGTGTCATCAACACATCACAGATACGAAATTCTACGGTATTAAAGAAAGGATGTACCCGCAAATCCCACCAGACTTTTTTCGCATTATCAATACAATTAGTTTTAACTAACAGTTTAATATACCGGTCATATTCTTCTATCGTTTCAAAATAATCGGGAATACCTGTTCGTGGAAATTTATCGAAGACTTTGGTTCTGAATGATTTAAAGCCGGTATTTCTTCCTTCCCAGAAAGGAGAATTAGTAGAAAGTGCGAATACGTGCGGAAGAAAATAACGCGAGGAATTGGCAATATGCAAAGCCATGTCACGGTTTTCCATTCCCACATGAACATGTAATCCAAAGATCAGATTAGAACGGGCTGCATCCTGCATTTCATTCACAATTTCGAAATAACGCGGATGATCCGTAATTAACTGTGCTTCCCATCTGGAAAAAGGATGAGTACCGGAAGCTCCGATGACAAATCCCAGGTCACGAGCGATCATGGAAATAGATTTTCTCAATAACCCGACATCTTCGCGCGCTTCCTGAATGTTTTTACAGATATGGGTTCCCACTTCCACTACGGCCTGATGCATTTCGGCTTTCACCTTGTCTTTTAACATCAGGTGTGCTTGTTCCACGATCTTTTGCTCGTGGGATTTTAACTCCAGTGTTTCCGGATCCATAACCATATATTCCTCTTCTACACCGAGGGTAAACTGACTGAAATTCATGAAATTTTTTTTAGTTTAAAATAAAGGCACTTTGAATATCGAATGACGAACATCGAATTATGATTTTAGAAGTATCGAAATTTCATCATTCATGATTAGTTAATCGGTGTTCATTATTCCTTCTATTCTTAAATATTGAATAACGAACATCGAATTATGATTTTA
>SCQV01000086.1 GCA_004299085.1 Chitinophagaceae bacterium
TGTCTGCCAGTTCATTGACAGGGATACTCCAATAGTTTTCTATTATCTGCAAGGTGAGGGAAACATTTAATTTACCTTTAATCATTTGAGCATCATAAAGGTAGAAAGGACTGGCTTTTGTGCTAATGACCAGAATCAATAACAGAGATATTCTTGGTCATTTCTCATTCATTAAAGTGCAGGTAGTTTTACACTGAAAAAATATTATTCACTTAAAACTTTACAGTATGAAACTCTTAAAATCAAATTCAAATCTTTTCCCATCTATTTATTCTGATCTGTTCAGGATGGACAAATTCTTTGACAACTTCCCTGTCTGGGATAGTGATGCATGGCTTCCTGCAGCCAATATCAAAGAAGATGAAAAAAGCTATGATATAGAGCTGGCAGTGCCGGGGATGAAAAAGGAGGATATTACATTAGAGCTGGAAAATGGGTTGTTAACCATTTCGGGAGAGAATAAGGAAGAAAAAGAGGAAAAAAAGAGCACCTATCTCCGTAAGGAATATAAGTCAAGCTCTTTCGTCCGCTCCTTCTCCCTGCCGGAAAATGTAAAAGAAGACAGCATTACAAGCCGCTATGAGGATGGGATACTTAAAATAAGAATGGAAAAAGAAGAAGCAGCCTTCAAAAAAGAAAAGAAGGCTATTGCTATCAATTGACACAAGGAGCCCCGCTGTTATTCATGGGACAAGCGGGGCTTTCTTTTTTGCTTTTATTTCTGAGACTGATAAAACTTGTATAAAATGAAAGTCGCTTTCTTCAGTGCACGTTCTTATGATACGGCATATTTCCAGAATAACACCTCACCGCATCAATTCACTTTCATAAAAGAAAAGCTTGATGCCATAACGGTAAAGTTTGCAGAGAGCCATGATGCCATTTGCATATCAGCACAAGACATAGCTGATGAGCCTGTCCTTAAAGAACTTTTAAGCATGGAGCTTAATTTTATAGTGGTAAGAGCTTCGGGTACAGATAATGTGGATATGGGAATGGCTTTTAATAACGACATCACGGTCAAATGGCTCCCTGGTTTCTCTCCGCGGGCTATTGCAGAACATGCAGCAGCGTTGCTCCTGGCCCTGAATAGAAAAATCCTTATTGCTTCTGAGAGAGTGAAGCATGCAGATTTTTCCATCGAAGGTCTGATGGGTTTTAATTTATACCAGAAGACGGTAGGTATTATTGGAAGTGGCAGGGTAGGGAGTGCATTCGCAGAAATTATGAGAGGTTTTGGCTGTCAGATCTTAATAAACGACACTAAAAAAAATATAAACATGCTGCATAACGGCATACATGTTGTCAACCTCTCGGAACTGCTTCAACAGTCTGATATTATTAGCCTCCATTGTTCATTAAATGATACAAGTGAAGCGATCATAAATACACGGACACTTCAATCAGTGAAGCCGGGTACAATACTTATTAATACAGCCAGGGGGAAACTTGTGGACACAATAGCCGTGCTGGAAGCGTTGGACAAAGGCCTTTTGGGCGCTTATGGAACAGATGTTTATGAACATGAAAACAATTTTTTCTATCAGACTTTTGAATCTATGGATGATGTGGATGATCCGGTTTTAAAAGAACTCATCAAACATCCCAGTGTATTACTTACCTCGCATCAGGCATTCTTTACTAAAGAAGCTATGCGGCAAATGGCGCAAACGGTAATTAATGATCTGACCTATCAGGAAAATCTTACTGGCGGATTAAGCGATAGATTGATGATTTGAATGGAGTATCCTTCTTGAGTAATCAAGGAATAGGTCCTTGGAGAAACCATGAAGGCAGAGAATGGGAAGGTGCATATAAAGGTAATCGGAATTTGCATTTGTATCCTTTTCAACCTTGA
>SCQV01000087.1 GCA_004299085.1 Chitinophagaceae bacterium
TGAGTCGGTGTGGCGACATTCGTCGTCGCTCACCCGACAAGTTATGCTTCGTCGGCCCAGACGCTTCGGTCTGAGTCAGACAAACTTCGTTTCGTCTGACCCTTCAGGCAGATTTTGCAGCCAACTGCAAAATCCGGGATTATTTTTAATGTGCCGAAGTAAGATACAGATTGATGGCGGAAGCTATCTTTTTGGTAGCAATGGTCATTTGTGTATCCACAGTGCGGGGAGAAATACTGAGAATGTCAGCCACTTCCCGGTATTTCAATTGCTCTTCTCTTACAAGTTTGAAGATCAATTTACACTTTGGTGGTAAGGAATCTACAGCCTGATTAATTTTCATCGCCATCTCTTTAGTCATCATCAGGTTATCGGGAATGTTGTGTGAAGTCGGAATATCCACCGGGTAAGTTTCACAATAGGAAATGATATCTCTTGACTTCCATTCTAAGTAATTCAATGCCCTGTTTCTGACTGCAACAAAAAGATACACTTTCAAGTTACTGATTCGAGAAAGTTCTGCACGGTTTTCCCAAAGCCTGATAAAAACATCCTCCACAATCTCTTCCGCCGGCTCGGCTTGCGATACGAGGGTCTTAGTAAAAGAAAATAATTTAGGATAAAAATACAGATATACCTTTTCTAATGCTCTGGTATCGCTGTTGTTTGATATTAAACACTGAAGTTCATAAATTTCCTCTGGTGCCATAGCAATAAGTCCGGTTAAAACTTATAATGCTGCTACGTTTTATGTGAATCTCCGGTAAATAAAATCCGCGGTGGATTCCGGTTATTGTGCGTTATTTATTTGTAAAAAAATAGATTACATAAATTCCGTAGTAGAGAGTAAAGGTAAATAAAAACTTTGTATCCATGAAAAAAAATCGGGTGCATCCCAAAAAATCCAATCTATACTTTTAATGAAGCCTCTTCTCCTTTGTCATGCGTTTTATTTTCCGGATCAATGAAATGGACACCTCTGGCTTCGGGTCCGGCTATTACAATAATAACCCCCAGTATTAATACAGCGCCGGCTAATAATTCCATAGAGGTGGCATAACTAACATGCTGGGCAAGGACAGCTTCTATATATGCAATGCCGGATGCAATGAGCACCCCAAGCTGATAGGCAAAGCCGGGAAAAAATCCTCTTAATGCCCCCGGAGATAATTCATTAATATGCGCGGGAATAATACCCCAGGCTCCCTGCACCATGAATTGCATGCCAAAAGCACCGGCTGCAATAATCGCCATACTGCCTTCATGTAACCAAAGTGGAATAAGGGCAATGCCCAAAACCATCGCCACCGCCATCATTCTTTTCCTGCCCCATTTATCAGATAAAGATCCAAAAAGCAATCCGCCCAATATGGCTCCCAGCATGGAAATCATGGTGACGATGGCTGTTTCATGAGCACCGTAATGCTGTTGCTTTTGAAGAAAAGTGGGATACAGATCCTGGGTGCCGTGAGAGATCAGATTCATGGCAGACATCAGTATCACCAGGTACAAAAATAGTTTCCAGTGCTTCGTTACGGAGGTGAAATAGGCTTTCCAGTCCGAAGACCGGTTTCTTTTCCATGCTTCCGTTTCTTTTATTTTGGAACGGATAAATAAAGTCAGCAAAGCGGGCAGTCCTCCTATAAAAAACATGACTCTCCATCCAAAGTGCGGGAAAATAAAATAATAAGCTGCTGCCGCCAACAAGAACCCGACCGCATAACCTTCCTGCAAAACCCCCGAGAGGAAGCCGCGCCGTTTCATAGGTGCTGATTCCATCACCAGTGATGCCCCCACTCCCCATTCTCCGCCCATGCCGATTCCGTAAAGCAGGCGAAGGATCATAAAGAGGGTGTAATTAGGCGCCAATCCTGAAAACACTTCAATAATGGAATAAAAAATAATGTTGATCATCATCGGCCTTTTTCTGCCATAACGATCCGCCATGAGACCGAAAATCAGCGCTCCCACAGGACGCATAGCCAGGGTGGCCGTGAGTGTAAGCGCAATATCCGGAATGGATTTATGAAAATCTTTTGCCACGTCCACGAGGATGAAGGTGAGGATGAAAAAATCAAAAGCATCCAGCGTCCAGCCCAGAAAACCTGCCAGAACGGCGTTATGCTGAGTCCTTTTAGATGAAGCTGCAGAGAAAGTTTCCATACAGGAAGGCTTGTTATTTTTTTTACAAAAATGGGTGTAATGTTAAAAATAAACCGGGAAGAATCAAAACAAATCTCTTATAACTATTTTATTTAAATATCATTTTAATGATTACTTTTGAACTAAACAGTTAAAAAATAATAGTGAGTTTTTTAAGAACGATATGAAATAAATATGGAAAGTGATTATCAGCATCCACTCAATTTCTCCATTACACTGGGCCCGGTAGATACTTCCAGCCTGGTAGATAAAGTGGAAGTGAAGTTGATTCGTTTTTTTCTGGATAATAAATTACAACCGGGAGATGCCATTCCTAAAGAGTTGGATTTGTCGGAATCGCTCGGTGTAAGCCGGACGGTTATCAGGGAAGCATTGCTCCGGTTGCGGATGACCGGACTCATTGAATCAAGGAAAAAACGCGGCGCCGTGCTTGCTAATCCCGATCTGATAGCTTTATTGCAAAAGACGATTTATCCGTCCATGATGGACGAGCACACCTTGCGCGACATATTTGAAATGCGCCTGGTTATGGAAATCGGTATGGCCGATCTGATTTTTCAAAGGATAAATCCGTCAGATATGAAAGAATTGCAGGAAATAGTAAAAAACGAACCGGAAAAAAGTGAAAAATATTTGTTCGAGATTGATCAGGAAGTCAGGTTTCATGGAAAATTATATGAGATTACCGGAAATAATACGCTTAAAAGATTCCAGCAGTTGTTGCTACCGGTATTTCAATATGTAAATGAGAGCGGTATCTTAAAGAAGAAAATAAAAGCGAAGCGTTATGTATCGCATCAGCAATTGGTCAACATCATTAAATCCGGAACGCCGGAAGAATTCAGGGAAGCCATGCGGAATCACCTGGAAAATCACTTCAAGCGGTTATTCTGAAAAAGTAAGGGTGCATACCAAAATGTCGCCGGTTGGCGGGGACGCCAACCAAAGCGGTTGCTGTGAGCGGTGTCCCCACCGCCCCAGGAAGACAAACAATGCGACATTCTGGTATGTACCCAAAAGTAATGATATTTAAAAATTAATAATTACTTTTGTTAATAATAAAAGTATTTTTAACTGCATTATTCTCAACTGCTAAAATTCCTAATCACCCTCTAAACACTTGCACATGGAAAATCAGCCTGCAATTTCTACGAATCCGGTTTCTCCGTCTTCCGGCATACAGCCGCGTCCCGGCAGCGATGACAAAACGATGGCTTTATTAGCGCACCTCGGTGGTATCTTTTTTGGGTTTATCCCTTCTCTGATTATCTGGTTGGTTAAAAAGGATGAATCTCCTTATGTAGATGAACAGGGTAAAGAAGCCTTAAACTTCCAGATATTCATTGCAATATGCTATTTTATTGCTGCCATTTTAATTGTAGTGCTCATCGGAGTGCTGCTCCTGGTTCTTGTAGGAATATTTGATCTCCTTTTTTGCATTATAGCAGCGGTAAAGGCATCCAACGGCGAAAATTACCGTTATCCGTTAACGATCAGATTTATCAAGTAACTAAATTTCGCAGTTAAATGGCCCTGAAAGCCTGCCTGTCCGGGAGGCAGAGACGCGATACCAAAGGAAAAGGCAAAGCCCTTTCTATAAAATAGACAAAACGGAAAAGCTCTGAAAGGACGTAATATAAAAAACATTAAATGTGTTCTTTAAAAATTACCAGGGATATTAGGCTCTTTCTTCACAAGGCATCCTTTGGACAGGGCATTTGACTAACGAAAATTAAGTGCAAAATTGAATTAAATAATAGAAAGAGGCGCTTTGCTACCCTCCAGACTATCTTTAACCACTAATGCACGAATAGCCCCATTGCTTAATGCCTTTACCTGAGAAATAATTAAACCCATTCGTGAATTAGTACCAGGGGTTTCTCATAGATATTAATATTCCCCACTAATGCACGAATAACTTTGGAAACTATAATAATATCAATTTGATATATCATTCGTGCATTCGTGTTTGTTTTTAAACCGTTTCATCTCGTGGCGCCATCAAGTCCACTCACATAAAAAGGGGTATTTATGCGCCTCTTTCTACTAAATAATTTATCCTCTTATTTACTTTTGTATGGATGAAGGTTTATATATTGATGAAGCGTCAATAGATAATAGGCTTCTAATCCATGATGGATAAATACGTTTTTACCGTTATAGGGAAAATCTGTATCATAGTTTTTGTACGGCATCAGGATAATGGGAGTTCCTGCAGGCATATAATTCATACTATGGGCATACTCCGGTTCGGGAAACGGAGGCAGATTTTTACGGACCATCTTATATAAGGTCTTTCCCAGTACCTTCCTGAATTTTTTGTTCGCTTTTTCCGAAGATCGATCCAGTTTATTAAAAATATGCATGGCATAAAGGCGTACTAAAAACCCCGTTTTTTTTAAAGCAGGCCTTATATGGATGAATGGATTTACTTCATTAAAATCCTGCAGTGTTTGTATTGAAAAAGGAGTCTCCGGAACCCAGTCTTTTTCATTCACAATACGGAAAGCCCATCCGCCGCGGGTGATATAATCAAAGTCATAAGCATAATACAGGTTTCCCGGTTTAGGTGCGGCGCTGCAATACGTTTTATAGACTATGTCTTTAGGTAAGATACTGTCCGGTAAATAATGTAAATACGATCTGGTAAGAAAGGCCAATGCTCCGCCCTGGCTGTGTCCAAAAATAATAAATTGTTTCACGCCCAAACTATCATACTTTTTTATTTCCTGTAAAATGGTGGGTGCCAAAGAAGCTAATCCAATCAGCCAGCCGGTATGGACAGTGGCGTCTGGATTTTCAGCCAATTTATAAGTGAAGGTGGTCGTATCATTTACCTTTAAAGACCCACCGGCTGGAAGCATGGCTGCGTAAAAATTTTCCAACCATGATTCTGTCTTTGTAGTGGTGCCCCGGATGCTGATCACGGCAACGGAAGAATCTTTTTTGAGCCAAAGCGCCCACCGGTTATCTAATCCCACGACCGGAGATTCATATACCATCGTATAATTTTCCGGTTTGGGTATAGCCGGTAAAGAGGTCAATCCTTCCTTTGCTTCGGATTGATTTTGTTCTAACGGCTTATAGAGATGAGAAGTCTGCGCATTAAATATTTCAAGCAGTTGCAGGTACTCATCCGGATTAAAACCTGCAGATAATTTTGACTGGCTGAATGCAGATATACAAATTAGCAACAGGCAAGAGGCGGGAACGGCTTTTTTTAAAATATTCATACAATAAATTTAATGACTGTCCGCATGAATGTCGGAAAATAGGCAGAGGAAGTCATAGAGCCCATCCTGCGGTTTCTTTTTGTAATCCACGAAATTCTTCCCAAATATCCTGTAATATTTTGGCAGCAGGTTTGATATCGTGAATAAGGGCACTTGCCTGGCCAATCTCAAGCTCTCCTTCGTCCATGTTACCTTCAAAAATTCCTTTTTTCGCCCGTCCCCTGCCTAATAAAATTTGTAATTCTTCTTTGTCTGCACAGCGTTTTTCAGCCTCCTGAATTTCACCAAAGAATTTATTTTTAAACATTCTAACAGGAATAAGCTGCTTTAAGGTAAGGATAGTGTCTCCTTCTTTAGCGTCAACAATAGCTTGTTTAAAATGAACGTGTGAGGAAGATTCCAGGCTGGCAGCAAAACGACTCCCGATTTGAACCCCTTCAGCGCCTAAGGCAAATGCTGCCATCATAGCTCTGCCACCGGTAATTCCACCCGCAGCTAACACCGGTATTTTCACTGCATCGCAGACAGATGGGACTAAGCACATAGTTGTTGTCTCTTCCCTCCCATTATGGCCGCCAGCTTCAAAACCTTCAGCTACTACGGCGTCGCAACCTGCATCTTCGGCTTTTAGTGCATATTTGCTCCCCGGCACTACATGCACAACCATTATTCCATGTTGCTTTAATACTGGCGTCCAGGTTTTCGGATTCCCTGCGGATGAAAAAACAATCTTGACGCCTTCCTCAATAACGACCTGAATATGCTTATCAATAGCAGGATATATCAAAGGTATATTCACTCCGAATGGATGAGTAGTTGCCTGTTGGCATTTACGGATATGCTCCCGCAATATTTCCGGATACATACTGCCCGAACCAATCAATCCCAACCCACCGGCATTACTCACAGCGCTTGCCAGCCTCCATCCTGCAGTCCATATCATCCCGGCCTGGATAATCGGATATTTTATATTGAATAATGAAGTAACCCGGTTGGTCATCATATAATTATTTTATTGTTTCAGGGTTGTTCATGAATTGTTCCAAAGTTGTTTCAGAATCGTTTCAGAATCGTTCCAGAGTTGTTGCAAAGCCACTCAAAAATAGTCATAAAAAACTTTTTAAGCCTCTCTGCATAAGACATTGGAACATTAAAACGCTGAAACATTGGAATACTGCAACCTGAAACACCGGAACTTTGAAACTCTGAAACCTTGGAACGTCCTCATCCTAAATCAATTTCTGTATTATCTCCGATGTTGAGACTTTGGGTAAGCCCGTGAATATTGGCATCGCTTCCGATAATAGATGAATTAAGCACCACTTCCGTCAGATTGGAATAGGAGCCTATAATCGTATTTTTTATGATAGAATAGTTGATGACCGTATTATCTCCAATGGTTACATTAGGACCGATGATAGAATTTTTGATATTACAATGATCTGCAATGCTCACAGGAGGAATAATGATGGTATTTTCATAAGGAATAGGCGCCAACTTAACGTTATTGTTCTTTTTGAGCAAAACAGAATTCGTTTCAAGCAAGGAATCTTTTTTCCCGCAATCAAACCAGTTATCAACCTTAAAAGATGAGAATTTTACATTCTTTTCAATCATGCATTGTAAAGCATCGGTAAGCTGATACTCATCATGGGATTTTACTTTCTGTCTGAAATTTTCTTCCAGGCATTGAAATAAGATTTCCGTTTCTTTTATCTTGTATAAGCCTACCAACGCCATATTGGATTTCGGTATCTGCGGCTTTTCCACCACACGTGAGATAATGCATTTATCCTCCAATTCTGCCACTCCGAAATTTCTGGGATCATCTACTTTCTTCAATCCCAAAGCGGATCCCTCCATGCTCAGTACTTCTTTTACATTAAACTCGCATATCGTATCTCCCATCACGATAAATATCTCATCATTTCCAATAAGCTCTTTAGTGAGTGCAATAGCCTGCCCGGACCCCTCACGCAGGCTTTGTTGTACAAAATGGCAATGCAGCCTGGGATATTTCTGATCAATATAATCTATAATCTTATTTCCTAAATAACCTATGACGAACACAAATTCTATAATACCCGCCTCCGCCAGCGGATCTACAATAAAGCTCAGGATTGGCTTGCCTGCTATTGGTATGAGCGCTTTGGGCTGCGTGTAAGTATGCGGGCGAAGCCGGGTGCCAGCCCCGGCGACAGGAATAATTGCTTTCATCGGCATAACAGGTCGAAATGTATAACAGATAGATTCTTTGCAAGAATCAGGAGTGTGAAGGTACTATAAATTTTAATTGTCTTCTGATGGATGAGGGCGCATACCAAAATGTCGCCGGTTGGCGGGGACGCCAACCAAAGCGGTTGCTGTGGGCGGTGTTCCCACCGCCCCAGGAAGACAAACGATGCGACATTCTGGTATGCACCCTGGCTCCATAAGGAGCCTCTTGTTTGTAAAGAAAAAAAGTTGTATCATGCCTCCATCGGAGCCTCCCGTTTGTAAATATGAGTTATCTTTGCCGGCTAAATGCGATGCTTATGGGGAAAAATAAAAAAGGCAATGTAATTAGCATGCCCACAACGCCGGAAGGATATTTTAAATCAGGCAGAGCGCGCAAGCTCCCGATTTATGAATGCCTGATCAATGAAGGATGGGAAGAAGAGGGATTCGCCCACATTACCGTTTCCAGAAAACACATCAACGGGAACCTTTCATGGGGTGTTTTTTTGGTGGATACTTACTGTTTGGGCATCAAAGACTGTTTTTATATATTTAATGAAGCAGAATCTGTTTATCAGGAACAGAAGGAATCTTTACCAGACATTCTTGGCATGCAGACCTGTGATTATCCATTGGCGCATAACATTATTTATGGCGCCGTAGAATTTGCAAATGATTTTGGATTTGGCCCGCATAAGGATTTTAAAGTGGCGCAATTTATTCTTGAAGAGGACGATGATAGCATTGAGATAATGGACATAGATTTTGGTAAAGATGGAAAACCGTTATATGTATCGGGACCTCATGATGATCCTGCAAAAAAGGACAGGATACTGGCTACTTTGATGCGTACTGCGGGAATGGGGAATTTCCACTTTATAATGGGTAAGGATGGGGATGACATTTATGATGAGGATGAGGGTGAATTGTTGGATGGCGTGTGGGATGAAGAAGAGGACCCAAATGCTTTTTTTGCACCCGGTGAGATGGATGAAATCTTAAATCAGGGAAAAGAACCTGATCTTATCCAATCAATTATAATGACGCAACGAATCTATCATCATTATTTTAAAGATGAAGAAAGCAGCATTGGAATTACCATGCCCAGGGATTTGGATATTTTAACGCTTTTAGAATACTCCATTCCCGAAAACGAAGAGTATGCTCCTTCCAATGATAAGGAAGAAGAAGTAATAGAATCATTGATTAATGACGAAGGTGAAATTCCCCTGGGCCAACAAATGGAACACTTAGACCATGCAATTGAGCAGTTTCCACATATTTTTGATTTATATGGGACGCAGATATTGTTAAATGAATCAGCTCAAATACCATTAAAGGAAGATTTTGGAAAAATCTTTTCCGAAAGATTCCCCGAAACACCTTTCTCAAAAATCCTGCAGGCTTCTTTGTTATATAGCAAGGGCGATATAGAGGGCGCATTATCCATATTTAACAACGAATATAAAATTCAGGATTGTTTTCCCGAAAGAGAGGGAATGTTTACGGAATCTGAGATTTTCCATTTCATGGCGTTGATGAGCCAATGTTATACTGCCAAAGGCGATATTGCCACAGCCAAAGTATTTGCTCAATCAATCCTTAAATTCGGAGATGGAAATGAGACATACCTTCCGATTGGATGGTACCGGTTAAGTAATGTTATGTTAGAAAAAATAAAGGAGATCGAGCCGGAATAAATGGGAAATTAACACTATAGAATTTACAACCAATATTTTATGCAAAGAGACGAACAAATTTTCAGTATTATCCGTAAAGAGCTGGAGCGCCAGCGCCGGGGATTAGAACTAATTGCTTCGGAGAATTTTACCAGCCTGCAGGTCATGCAGGCGATGGGTAATGTGATGACCAATAAATATGCGGAAGGCTATCCAGGGCATCGTTATTATGGCGGCTGCGAAATGGTGGATCAGAGTGAGCAGTTAGCTATTGATCGTGCGAAACAGATATTCGGGGTGGAATATGTCAATGTGCAGCCTCATTCCGGTGCACAGGCAAACGCCTCCGTGATGATGGCAGTCCTGAAGCCGGGCGATAAAATATTAGGGTTGGATTTGAGCATGGGCGGACATTTGACGCATGGTTCGCCGGTAAACTTTTCAGGTAAATTGTATGAGCCTCATTTTTATGGAGTGAATAAAGAAACGGGACTGATAGAATATGATAAAATGGAGCAAATTGCAAAAGAAGTCCGTCCCAAATTAATAGTTTGCGGCGCTTCTGCATACAGCCGTGAATGGGATTATAAACGCATCCGTGAAATAGCGGATAGTGTGAACGCTTTAATTATGGCTGACATTGCTCATCCGGCAGGTCTAATTGCAAAAGGATTACTGGATTCACCTTTCGACTATTGTCATTTTGTGACCACTACTACCCATAAAACATTGCGTGGGCCTCGCGGCGGAATGATCATGATAGGGAAAGATTTTGAGAATCCTTTTGGCATTAAAACCCCGAAAGGTGAAATTCGTAAAATGAGCTCCGTGATGGATCTGGCCGTATTCCCCGGTGTGCAGGGCGGACCGTTGGAGCATGTTATTGCTGCCAAAGCAGTTTCCTTTCTTGAAATCCTTTCTGATGAATATACTCAATATGCAAAGCAAATCGTAAAAAATGCACAATCCATGTCGAAGGCATTTGTATCAAAAGGATATCAAATCGTCTCCGGCGGAACGGATAATCATCTCATGCTGATAGATCTGCGAAACAAAAATGTGACCGGCAAAAAGGCAGAACAGGCTTTAGTGAAGGCTGATATCACCGTCAATAAAAACATGGTACCTTTTGATGATAAATCCGCTTTCGTTACTTCCGGAATACGTGTAGGCGTACCAGCCATCACTACCCGCGGACTTACCGAAAACCACATGCCGCAGATCGTCGAATGGATAGATGAGCTGCTGATGGATCCTGATAATGAGCAAAAGATATCTTCAGTAAGAACTGCTGTCAATCAATTTATGCAACAATTTCCATTATATCCGGAGTTAGGGTAATCATCTCAGGAAGCAAAAAGTAGCCGCCCAACAGCTATAATTATTGACTTTTAGGGATTTAATTCCTTAAAAAGACGGTCATTTGTGGATTACGTTCCTTAAAAAGCCTAAAGTTACGCAAGTCATTCATCGTGATAACTTCTGGCAATGGCTGACAGACTATTCTTATAAGGAACGGTGATACTTTAAAAAATGAACGTCAACTATAAAATAAGGTTTAAAACCATCCCACTCCGAAAGGATTCCTTTGGACAAAGCCACAGAAAACACTAAGAAAAATTCTTTGTGGCCTTTGTGTCTTTGTGGGAAACTTCAGGGACTATGAACTGGAGTGACACTTAACTAATCACATATTTTTTCAGATAATCTATACTTTTAGTTATACTGTCAAACGGATTTCCCGGACAAACATCCTGCTCAACAAAAAAATGTTTCATGCCAGATTCTTTTGCATGGGCAAAAATACGGTTCCAGTCAATAATGCCGCTGCCAACTTCCGTAAAGAAATGTTTGGGCGTATTGTCCATATCTTTTACATGCCATAAGACGAAACGTCCGGGATGTTCATTAAACATGGCTACCGGATCATAACCTGCTTTGGTGATCCAGTAAATATCCATCTCCATTTTTACTAAATCCTTATCAGCGCTTTTCAGCAAAACTTCATAGGGAACCTGGCCGTCTATTTCAGGAAATTCGAAATTGTGATTATGGTAGCATAATTGGATACCATGTTTTTTACAGGTCTCGCCCGCTTTATTTAATTCATCCGCCACCTTTTTATAATCATCTATTGTCTTGCGAACTTCTTCAGGCAGGTAAGCGCACACCATATATTTCAATCCGAGATGAGCCGCATCTTCCACTGCATGATCCCAATCGCTGAGAATAGTGCCCTTCGTCTGTGGGTCACCTAAGGCAAAATGGCTGCTGGGCATCACAAGCCCGTTCTGCTTCAATACGGAGGCAAATTCTTTCACATCCATTCCGTAAAACTTTTCTGTACCCGTATAGGTAGCTCCTTCTACTAACTTATATCCTATTTTTGCCACTTTAGCCAATGATCCTCGCGGATCCTTTGCCATCGCATCACGGACCGTATAAAGTTGTAAACCGGGCTGATATGGATATTTTCCCCTGGCGAATGCTTCGGCTTTTAATAATTTAGAAGATAAAAAGACGCTGCCGGCCATTATTCCGGATAGCTTAAGGAAATCTCTGCGATTGCTCATAATTGAAAATGCTTTAAGTTTTTATGAAAATTCACCGGTAAATATCAAAAAAATATTTTGAATTTTTATAGATATTATTTTATTGCTCCTTCACGCAATTTCTTTATTTTTGTAGAAACACATTTTTATATGACTGTGAATCTTCATCTTACCATCAATGAATCAGTTGCCCGGCGTATCAAAAAATATGCTGAAGGGAAAAAAACATCTGTTTCCAGGATTGTAGAAGAGCAACTGGAAAGTATCCTGTCAACAGAAAAAAACAGAGATGAGAAAGACAATTCTTTTAAAGAATTTTTAGATAAATATGCGGGTAGTATAAAAAGGGACAATCCTATTGACATTAAGGAAGAACGGGATAAATATTTAAAAGAGAAACATGGCATATAAGGTTTTCCTGGATGTCAACATTATCGTTGATATGTTAGATCCGCTTCGTCCTTTTCATGGTGATGCAGTTTCTCTATTTCAGCATCCTGATAATGGGAAATTAACCGCTTTCTATTCTGAAAGTGTGATCACAACTGTTGCTTATGTCATACGAAAGGATTTCCGTAAAGAAGAAATACATTCGATAAAGGCTCAGGAATTCAATGTTTTGCCGACCTCGAAATAAAAAGTATCTCTAAAAAAATAGTTCTTAGAGATGACCTCACTTTTTATTTTAAATAAATAGAAAAAGGCGTTTACTTACCCCATCAGGCGATCTTTGACTACTAATGCCCGCCCGACAGAACTGGCAGGCACAAATAAAATTATAGAAAGAGGC
>SCQV01000088.1 GCA_004299085.1 Chitinophagaceae bacterium
GGCTGGCCTAAATATTTGAAATGCAAAGTATCCGTAATGCTTAGGCGGTCATTTGTATTTTCCGCAGTGGTATAAACGACCACTTGTTTACTGGCAGCCGAATACGATGTATCAGCAGTTGCATGACTGTCTTGCGTTGTACCGGATGGTTTATTTACGCAGGCAGTCAGGAAAAGAAGACTGATAATGGTAATTTGTTTCATTTGAATCTCAGTTAATCTTATGAATATTATTCGGAGACAAAAATAGAGAAAAGCATGAAATATTTTGCATGGACTTATTCTGCCTTAATTATTGCCTCATAAGGTTTTAATGCAACGGTGCATATTTTAACGTAAGTCTGATCCTTTTCACCTTGATAATCAAGGTATTATTGTCAGCTCGCTTATACCTTTAGTGCGCTTTTAATAGGGCGAAGGTAGGGAGAAGATAGGGAGTATCCTCCTGTTGTCTTGCCCTTTGATTGGGTGGAGGAGTGCTCCATCATAAAACATGAATCTCTGGTAATTAATAGAGGATTATTTAATTAACCGCTGAACTCACGTTAATATAAAAGGTGAAATTATGCTAATACATGAATGGTTCCCTGCTCGTATGGCAGATTTTTAATACGCGAAGGATGTTTGCCGAAAAACGATAAGTAATTCTAAAATGATGTTTCTCAAAGGCACGGTAGCTTCTGTTGTTTTTGATTTTGTATTTATAGGGTGGATACATCTGTAAATTACTGGAAGCACCATTTACAGATGTGGCCATGTCACTAACCGCTTTCCTGCATTTCTTTGAGAATCCGTACTGATATAATCATACACCTGCTTCATTTGCGTTTGCGAACGTTTCGTCCAGACAACCTGGTATTTTTCTTTTGCCATTGTTTCATCTGGTTTAACATTTCTTCATGTGTGATAAATTCTCCATTTTGAAATTCAGCTTCTGCTTCCGCCAGCTCTTGATTGTATTGTTCTATGTTGATATACTCTGCAGGTCTCTTTGTACTGTTTAAAAAGGTTTTAATAAGTTGCAAAACAGATTTCTTTTCTGCATCATTCAATTGTATAAAGTATTGCAACATTTAGTGATTAAGGGACCTTGTTGACATGGCTAACTACCTTTTTTATAAACCTATTTCTTTTTATCCAAATGCAAAAACTACCTTTAACCATATTTCGGAAAAAAATTCGTAAAGTTTCAACAACCTTGCGGATTTCATTTTAATTGCTCTCCTAATAAGTCAATTCGATCTCATCCTCATATCTTTTACCTTGCTCCATGCCAACTGCTTTTAATTTGTTAACTCCTTTTTTCAAGAGAACATTTTTCCAGATAAAATCTTTATCATTAGTTCCTTGCTGCGGCGAAGCCTGCAATTTGTCATTTAACCATAATTGTACCTGCTGAAGATTGGAAAAGACTTCGATGTTATTATCAGACTGAGTCCGTTGTTTTAATCTTCTATCTCCAATATGAATAACAGGCTGTGGACTCCAGTTGGCTTTATACCAATAAAAAGCATCCTTCTTTATCCTCCTGTCAAAAGTGACCAATCCTTTCATGTTTCGGTTTAAAACCCCTCCTCTGTTCCACCCCCCGGGAACACAAAAATCAAACATGGTCCATACATAAGAAGCAATGAGATAAGGATGCTTTTCAATGACGGGCCATTCTTCTACATGCAGTTTGGTCTGATATTCTTCAGGGAAAAACTGACCTCCAACTACATCCTTAGGACGATCGGGATGATATGCCTGCTGACTGACGTTACCACCAGCGCCATATTCCGATAAAATCACTTTATAATCGGGATATTTCTTTTGAAGCCCGTCAACCCATCCTTCTAAATCTCCGATTTTGCCTTCGTACCATCCATAATAACTGTTCATTGCCTGAATATCTGCCATGCCATTCATAGGTAATTTCATTTTCCCATAACCACTGGTGCTTACGGTATAACGATACGAATCTTCTGATTTGGCAATGTCGTTCAGTTCATGCGTTAACTGTGCCGGATAATCAGTGGGATATTTACAATACACTTCATTATGCAATCCCCATGCAAAGATGGAAGGATGATTATAATTCTGGCGAATTAATTCAATGAGCTGTTGTTTCGCATTGGAGCTTTCTTTGCCCGACCATGCATTCACAAAAGGAATCTCCGTAAATAACATGATGCCCAGCGTATCACACAATGAATATATCATATTAGCCTGCTGGTAGTGATCAAAGCGTATAGAAGTAGCTCCAATATCATCAATCATATCCATGTCAACCTTCTGCATGGAATCGGTCAATGCATTTCCAACGCCCCACCAGTCCTGAGAACGGCAAACACCATACAAGCGATAAGGTTTTCCATTCAGGTAGAATCCTTTTCCCGGTACAATATCAAAATAACGAATACCCAGTGGTTGCGTTACTGCGTCCATGATGGTATCATGAGAAAGTACTTCCACTTTTATGGCATACAAATATGGATCCTTTCTGCCATCCCATAAATGCGGATTTAAAATCGGAACCGGTATTTCGACCACGGTTACACCCTGTGACGAAACTTCACTTTCAATAGCAGAGGACTGAACAAATTCTCCTTTTTCATCATCCAAAATAGCTTTAATATCCACTTTTTGAGGGGCATCATATTTATTTTCCAACTTCACTTTTACCGAAATATCTGCGGATTTATTTGAAACATTTTCCTGCGAAATATATACCCCTGAAGAGGCATAATCCAGTGTGGTAATGTTCAGCTTCCCGGTTATTATCAAATTTACGTGGCGATATATTCCCCCATAATTAGCAAATAAACGATTGTTAACAGGGATAACATCCGGTCGCATTTCATTATTGGCCTTCACCATAATGATATTCTTTTCTCCCAGATGAACAGCGCTTGTTATTTCAAAACAAAAAGCGGAATAACCGCCCTTATGTTCTCCCATAAGCCTCCCGTTTACATAGACATCGGCAACATTGCCAACTGCAGAGAAACGCAGGAATAAACGTTTGTCTTTATATTCATCACCTAAATATATAGTCTTTTTATACCATCCGTCTCCCTCATAATAAGTACTATCCTGTTGCATGTCTATGTTGTTCCAGGTATGCGGAATACTTACCTGCTGCCAGGATAAGGACGTTGTGTCTATATTTGCACCGATGGAACCCTTATAAAATTCCCAGTCTTGATCCAATGAAATAACCTGCCTGCCCGCAGGCGATTGCGAGAACGCAGGGACCGCCAGTATAGAAATGCAACAAATTAATAGTAGCTTCTTCATATTAAATGGCAATATCTATTTGTCCGGCAAAGCCACAAAGTTTACCAGGAAAAATTTTGTAGCCTTCGTGCTTTTGTGAGAGACTTTTAACTCTTTTATGTTTTGGGCGGACTATAATTTGATTTCTCTCCATAATTTTCATTTTCCACCTGCAATTCAATTACATAAGGATGATGGAAATCAGTCTTGTCCAAATGAATAAGATACTGCCCCTGGTCAATATACTCCATCTTCAGATGGTGGTCTGGCTGTGTGATCGGGAAATCTTTTATAACTTTTACACCTTTTGGTGGCTTTATTTTCAACGCACCCGATACCGGTGTATTGAAAATAATCATATATACCTTATCATGAGCTGTGTCGGAAGTATAAAATCCCCAATCTTCTTTTTCCCATCCTTTGGCATCATCACATCCATAAATAGCTGCCCCGTTAACCCGTATCCAGTCGCCTATGGATTTTGCAATTTCTCTTTCCTTTAAACGAAATGTGCCGTCCGGTTTAGGGCCAAAGTTAAGCACAAAATCTCCACCCATGGATATAGTATGTGCCATCATCTCAATAATTTCATCCGGCGTTTTTACATGTCCTGTCCAGATGGCGTTATATCCCCACTGGTTTTCAGGAATAGTCATCACACATTCCCAGTCGTATTTTGTAACGGCTGTATCGGTTACAGGCGGCAGCTTGCGTTCAAAGCCATCGTAATAATCTCCCATCAGCTTTCCGTTGGAATCGAAATGCCTGGAACCATAATCATCCGCCCGAAGACGGCTGTCAATTATCAATCCAGGATGAAGTTTTTTTAAATACTGTTCTAATTCGTAACTAAACTTCCCGTTCTTTTTCCA
>SCQV01000089.1 GCA_004299085.1 Chitinophagaceae bacterium
ATGAAATAGCTCAAGCATTTGCCTACATCCATACCTCAGGAGGACTTACCAGCTTTGTGATATCTTTTCACATTAGAACATTGATTTCATTTTCACGCCTTCCCTGTAAATTTTCTTCACGCTTTTTTTCTAAGGCCCGATCGCAATGCGATGATGACAAAATTCACGCGTTTTCATTTTGCGAGAGATCAGGAGTTCTGAGTTTCAGAATATGATAATTTTATTTTGTTTAAATATTTCGAGAACGTTATCGCTGATTTCCCTTTGAGATATAAAATCCAATGAATAGGTTTGTCTTCGCATTTAACTAAAAAATTGTTATATGATTAGTCTTTTATTATCATTCTGACCGGACCTTAAACAATTAAAATCTAAATACCATGATCAAATTAATTTACTGGCTGAAAAGGCCAAACGGCCTTTATATGCGACGAATTCAATTGGCAATCCTGGTTGCGCTGTTAGCATTCGTTCATTTCTCGTATGGCTCGTCTTTCTCAGGATCTTATGAAATTTTGCACACCACTGTGATGGAGAGTCGTCCATTAGGGGTGATCAATGGCCTCGTTACTAATACCAAAGGGGAGCCGTTAGCCGGGGTCACTATTTTATTAAAAGGAACTACGAAAGGGGTTACTACAGGTGCTGACGGTAAGTATTCTATAGATGCCCCGGATGATGGGGTGTTGGTCTTCAGGTATCTTGGATTCGTGACACAAGAAATTGCTATTCATTCGAGAGCACACATTGATGTTCAATTGACAGCGGATGTAAACTCATTAAATGGTGTGGTAGTGACTGCTCTGGGTATCAAACGCCAATCCCGGTCTCTCGCGTACGGAGTGCAACAACTCTCTAATAGCGATGTTAACCAGGTCCCAGATCCAAGCTCGAATATTATGAATGCTTTAAGCGGTAAAGTGGCGGGTGCTGTTATTACTCCTGCAGCTTCCGGCCCAGGGGGGGCAGTAAGAGTTGTTCTTCGCGGTAACAGATCTATCAATGGCAATAATAATGCTTTGATAGTGGTTGACGGGGTTCCGATAGATAATACAATGACTACTGAACTTAATGGCGGAGGATCCGCTAACACGATTGCTACGCAACCAAAATCAATTAGCAGTAGTTATTCCGGCAGTGACGGGGCGGCCAGCATTAATCCTGAGGATGTGGAATCTATATCCATTTTGGCAGGTCCCGCCGCTGCAGCACTCTATGGCAGCCGGGCGGCAAATGGAGCCATTCTTATCACAACAAAGAGCGGAAAGAGCGGTAGTTTGTCCGTTAATTACAACGGTGGGGTTTCATTTGATGTTCCTAATATGTTGATGAAGTTCCAGAATACGTATGGCAGGGGCGATCAAGGTCAAAATGTGGCTACTGCAGGTGGTAGTTGGGGAGCGGCTGACAAAACATACCCTAACAATGTGCGTGACTTTTATAATACAGGGGCTACCGTGAACAATTATGTCAGCGTCACGGGCGGGACTGATAAAATAAAAGGATATGCTTCTTACACAAATAATGCTGTTTCCGGAATCATCCCTAAAAATGGCTTAAATAGAAATACAGTGGACCTGCGGGTGACTGCCCAGGTGCTTCCCAAATTATCAACAGATGTGAAGATGACTTATGTAAACCGGACTATCAACAACGAACCTCGTTTGGGAGATCAGGGGATAAATAATGAAGCATATATCATGCCCAGAGACCTCAGTAGTGATAGCTTGAAGAATTATGAAAGGTTTGATGTAAATGGAAAACCTATTCCCGTTTACTGGACCAGCTCTTCCACGTTTCAGAATCCATATTGGGACGTTTATCGAAACAGTTTGGATGAGGAACGAAATCGAGTGATGTTGATGGCGAGTGCAAAATATCAGTTTACAAATTGGTTAAGCCTTCAGGGGCGTTATAGCCTGGACCGCTATGATGATAAGATTACCTCTTCTTATTATGATGGGACGGTAGCATTCCCTGTTAACCCGGGCGGGCGGTATTTAGAGGCTTATTTAAATCATTGGCAACGGAACATTGACTTGCTTTTGTCTGGCAGTAATACCCTTTCTTCCAATTTCAATATTAGCTATAATATTGGAGGAAGTGTCCTTGATATTAAGGGTTACAACACGCAGGATTTGGCAAACGGATTAAGCATTCCTAATAAGTTCAATCTTAACTTCGCCACTTCTCCCTCTTATTCAAATGTTGCGGTCAAAAAAGAAGTCCAGTCTGTCTATGGTAATGCAGAATTGAGTTTCAAAGAATATCTTTACCTGGATATAAGTGGCCGGAATGACTGGTCATCTACCTTACCTTCGCCGTATAGCTTCTTTTATCCTTCCATAGGTATATCCGCTATACTATCCGATATGTTTGTCATGCCCTCCTGGATATCTTTTGCTAAAATACGGGGTTCTTATACACAGGTAGGAAACGATGCCGATCCTTATCTATTGCAACAAACTTATTCTTATAACCAGGGCTCAGGAAATGGATTTGTAACCAGAGATGGTACAAAAGCGATTAACAATCTAAAACCCGAGCAAACAAAATCTTATGAGGCAGGTTTGGACTGGAGATTCCTCAATGGGCGTTTGGGACTGAGTGCAACGATTTATAAAACCAATTCGATCAACCAGTTAATTTCAATTAATCTTCCTCGTGCAAGCGGATTTAGTGATGAATATATTAATGCAGGGAACATTGAAAACAAAGGCTTGGAAATTACGTTGAGTGTGACTCCCATCAATGGTAAAATATTCAACTGGGATTCTAAGCTGAACTTCGCGACCAATAAAAATAAAGTGCTTTCCCTGGCTCCTGGGGTAAGCCAGGTTGACCTTTCAACAGGAAATGATAATTTCGGCAGCCTGTTAATCAAACCGGGAGGATCTTATGGTGATATATATGATTATGTGTGGGCGCGTGATCCAAAAACAGGTAGCCACCTGGTAACTGCAGCGGGATTACCTGAGGTAACGCCACTACAGAAATTGGGAAATTTTAATCCTGATTTTACCTTAGGCTGGGATAACGATTTTACTTATAAAAGATTTGATTTGTCATTTTTGATTGACGGCAGTGTAGGTGGTATCCTCGTTTCAGGCACTGACGCCATGATGGCCTATTACGGCGTTAGTGAATATACCACTAAATTCAGAAATGGAGGTTTGATTCTCCAGGGAGTTCATGATGATGGGACACCTAATACGTCCAGTATATCAGCAGAACAATTGTGGACCAATGTTTCACAAGGAGGACGTTCCGGTTATGGACAATTCTTTGCTTATCACGGGACTACATTCCGGCTAAGGGAATTTTCATTGGGATACAGATTTAATGTGCATCATACCTTTTTAAAGGATGCAAAGATTTCTCTCACGGGACGTAACCTGTTTTTCCTTTATCGTGGAAAATCTCTATTGGATATCCCGGGCATTGGAAACCGGACTCTTCCTGTTGATCCCGAATCGGCAATAGGAACCAGTAATTATCAAGGTGTAGAATCCGGTCTGCCACCCTCGCTGCGTAGCATTGGGTTAAATGTTAATTTATCATTTTAGTTATCTCATCTAAACAGAATATCATGAAAAAGTATATAAAATATCTTTTGCCGGTCATCTTGGTAATATTAGTTACCAGTTGCACTAAAAGATTTGATAAAATCAATTCCAACCCAGGAGCTATCACTGAAGCAGGGAAACAGGAACTGCCTTTTATGTTTTCAGCAGCCGAATCATGGGCGTGCATAAACCGCAGCTACTATCAAACTGTACAAAATTTGTATGCGGACTTTTATGCTCAGTATTTTGCACAGAGTACAAACGATTTTACCACCGATCGTTATGTGATGCATGATGGGTGGCTACCGCGAATGGGGATCATCACTTATGTGAATGTTGTTCCACAACTACAAGCTATTTTTGAGAATACAGATTCCACTTCGGGGCAATATGCATTGGCAGACATTATGTGGGTGTATGCCTTTGATCATATGACAGATTATTTTGGCCCGATTCAGTATTTTGATGCCGGGAAAGCCCAGAGCACCATACCCTATGATGCACAGGATAAGATATATGCAGATTTTTTTAAACGACTGGATCAGGCTGTGGCCAATCTTCAAAAATTAGGATCAGGGGCGAATGTTTTTGGTAGCTACGATCTTATTTACGGAGGAAGTGTTTCTAAATGGATTCTTTTTGCTAACACTTTACGGCTGAGATTAGCGCTAAG
>SCQV01000090.1 GCA_004299085.1 Chitinophagaceae bacterium
TATCTTTCCAGAATAACCAAAAAGATTACGTATAATACAGGATAAAATAACGAGGTCCAAATTAGCATTTTTTTGAAATGACTCGTAACATTATATATTTTCTCAAATTCTTCAAAATATTCTTCCCTTTTATCCTTCTTTATAAATGCAAGAAAAATGCAATAACTTAAGCAAATTATACTATAACCTACATATATCTTTGATAAAGAATGGCGATTCCGCTTGAAAACTAATATAAGGATTGTTATAACCGGCAAAGGAAGAAGAACAAAAAAAGATGTCGCGAATGTTAATCCGTTCGAATGTTCAACTCTCTTATAAATCTTAAAAATAAGTTTTCTATAGAGAAACCAGATATAAAAAAAAGACCTTTCCATGTATTGCATCAGCGTGATAACATTTTTCAATGATAATTTACGATTTTTCGTAGTGACCTTTCAAAGAATAAACCTTGATTTTTTTGTCTTCAATGGCATAGACCATTCTGTCCTTTTGATTGATTCTTCTTGACCATTTTCCTGATAAATCATGACTTAATGGTTCAGGTTTCCCTATTCCTCGAAATGGAGTTTCCTGGATAGATTCCAATAATTTTCTGATTCTTTTTAGCACAGCTACGTCTCCTGCATTTTTCCATTCTTTAATATCCTTCTCTGATTTACCAATAAAAACTATTTCCATATATCATCCAGTTTCATGGTTTTGCCTTTTCCTCTTTTGAAATCTTCATCTGCTTTTTTAACCATCGCTACAAATTCAGGATTGTATGGACTTTCGTCGGAGAGTTTTTTGTGCACATAGTGACTATTGACTTTTGCCTTTTCAAAAGGAATCTTCATCGCTTTAAAAATAATTTCCAGTGCGTTAAGCTGCTCTTTGTTTTTCGGATGTACTGTGATCGCTTCCATAATGCTTGCTTTTTATTATACAAATATCGGAAAAAACCACCGTTTCCTTACCTTTGCACTCTCAAAAACCCCTGCTTCATGGAAGTAACTGTCGAAACTGCCAAACAACTCGGACTGACAGAAGAAGAATTTAACCAAATCAAAGACATATTAGGGCGTACGCCTAATTTTACAGAATTAAGCATGTATTCCGTGATGTGGAGTGAGCATTGCAGCTATAAAAATTCCATTGCGTTGCTTAAAACATTGCCGCGGGAAGGAGGAAAATTATTGGTGAAAGCCGGAGAAGAAAATGCCGGTCTGGTGGATATAGGCGATGGGTGGGCCTGTGTTTTCAAAATAGAATCTCATAATCACCCTTCTGCTATTGAGCCGTTTCAAGGAGCAGCTACCGGCGTAGGCGGCATTCACCGCGATATTTTTACGATGGGAGCGCGACCGATAGCCTCTTTGAACAGTTTGCGTTTTGGTAAACCAGAAGATACGAAAACACAACATTTGATTCGTGGCATTGTACACGGCATCGGGTATTATGGTAATTGTTTTGGTGTTCCGACTATTGGCGGAGAAGTTTATTTTGATGCATGTTACAGCACTAATCCCTTAGTGAATGCAATGAGCGTGGGAATTGTGCGCGTGGGTAAAACGGTTTCCGCCACTTCTTACGGCGAAGGAAATCCGGTATTTATTGTCGGTTCTGATACTGGAAAGGATGGTATTGGCGGCGCTTCTTTTGCTTCAGCTAATATTGATGAAGACAGCGCACAGGACTTGCCGGCAGTTCAGGTCGGCGACCCCTTTCAGGAAAAGAAATTGCTGGAAGCCTGCATGGAAATTGTGGAAACGAGTGCTTTAATAGGTATGCAGGATATGGGCGCAGCAGGTATTACCTGTTCCTGCTCGGAAATGAGTGCCAAAGGCGAACATGGTATGCGGATTGATTTAGGGAAAGTACCTACACGTCAGCCGGGAATGAAAGCCTGGGAAATGTTGTTGAGCGAAAGCCAGGAACGGATGTTGATAGTGGTGAAAAAAGGCAGAGAGCAGGAAGTGTTGAAAGTGTTTGAGAAGTGGGATTTGAATTGTGTGCAAATTGGTGAAGTGACCGGAGAGCAGCGATTAAAATATTATTTGGATGGAAAGTTGGAAGCAGATGTTCCCGCGGAAAGCTTAGTGTTGGGAGGAGGGGCGCCTGTTTATCATCGTGAAACCAAAGTGCCGGCCTATTTTGAAAAAATAAAACAAGTTGATGCGGATAAAATTCAGGTTCCCAAAGATTTAAAAACTATTGCTGAAAAAATTATTTCCCAACCCGATATTGCTTCCAAGCGCTGGATATATACCCAATATGACAGCATGGTAGGTACAGGAAATGCCGGTTATAATGCACTTTCCGATGCACAGATAGCCTTAGTAAAGGGAACTAAAAAAGCCTTGCTGATGACAACAGATTGCAATGGCCGTTATGTACAGGCTAATCCTTACAAAGGAACTATGATAGCAGTGGCAGAAGCGGCCAGAAATATTGTTTGTTCCGGTGGACAGCCGTTAGCAATTACAAACTGCTTAAACTTTGGTAATCCCTATAATCCCGAAGTGTATTATCAGTTTTCTGAAGCCATTAAAGGTATGGGTGACGCCTGCCGAAGATTTGATACACCCGTGACGGGGGGCAATGTCAGCTTTTATAATCAATCACCGGATGGACCGGTGTTTCCTACACCAGTTATCGGCATGGTGGGGTTGCTGGATAATCTGAATCTTCATACTACATTAGGGTTTAGGCAAGCTGGTGATAATATTTATTTAATCGGACAAAGCAGAAATGACATCAATTGTTCCACTTATTTATATAAGATTTTAGGTGAAAAATACAGCCCTGCACCGCATTTTGATTTGGAAGAAGAATTTTCTTTGCAAAAAATGATCAGTATTCTTATTCAGGCGGGTATTTTGCAATCTGCACACGATATCAGTGATGGCGGATTATTTACCACCTTATTGGAAAGTGCGATGGTAAATGAGGTTGGATTTAATATTCAGGCAAATAAAGACATTCGAAAAGATGCTTTTTTGTTTGGTGAAGCGCAAAGTCGTGTAGTTGTTTCTGTGAGAGAAGGCGATTGTGCTGAATTTGAAAGACTGCTTGGCGGAATGGTTTATGAACGATTGGGAGAAGTAGTTGAAGAGAATATTATAATTGATAATGAAAATTGGGGAAACATCGTTGATTGGAAAGAAAAATATGATACCGTTTTGGAGAATCTGATGGAGAAAGAAGAAGTGGTCAGCTAAGTTGTATTTTGTCCTCAAAGTTCTCAAGTTCTTTTTCAATAAGACCTCTTTTAATAATTTTTCTATTTGTTCTGACGGACAAACCTTAGTAGAACAAGATTTTACGAATGATTTGGACCTTATTACCTTATTGCAGAGCAAGCAAAAATTTTGACATTCCTTTCGTAGAACGGGCAAAAATAAGGTAATAAGGTTCGGACAAAAACTATCTTTTATTCTACTAAGGTTGGAATCCTTTTACTTACAATTTCTTTTTTAGGGGAAATCAATTTTTTTAAAAATAAAAAGTTTCAGCTTTTCCGAAATCTCCCCGGATACGTTTTAGCCTGGTCATTGAAAATGCGATTTAATCCGTACTTTTGTTGCCTGTTTTTAAAATATATTTATCATTATGCCCACAAAAAATAATTCAAAAAGTATTCTGAACCCCACATCATTAGATTTTCTTAAAACCTATCTTAATAATCCTTCTCCGACCGGCTTCGAAAGCAAGGGCCAGAAACTATGGCTGGATTACATTACACCTTATATTGATGAACATATAGTGGATCCTTACGGAACTGTTGCCGCTATTATTAATCCGGGACAACCGTTCAAAGTGGTGATAGAAGCGCATGCAGACGAAATCTCCTGGTTTGTAAAATATATCACTCCGGAAGGATTGATTTATGTTACCCGCAATGGTGGTTCCGACCACCAGATAGCGCCATCCAAAAGGGTGAATATTCATACAAAAGATGGAGTTGTTAAAGCTGTTTTCGGATGGCCTGCCATTCACACCAGGAAGAGAGATGCAGACAGTAAAGAACCACAACCCAAGATAGAAAATATTTTCTTAGACTGTGGCGCCAGAACGAAAGAAGAAGTGGAGAAGTTAGGCGTGCATGTGGGATGTGTCATCACTTATGAAGATGGGTATGAAGAATTGGCTTATGATAATATTATATGCCGTGCATTAGATAATCGTATCGGTGG
>SCQV01000091.1 GCA_004299085.1 Chitinophagaceae bacterium
TATTGTAAGGTATCTGGCATGGTTACAGAAGCTAATTGGAAGACATGGACTCCGGATGATCTGAAACCTTATTTAGATATTGTCTTTGAAGCCTTTGGAACGAATCGTCTGATGTTTGGCTCTGATTGGCCCGTGTGTCTGGTAGCGGGAACTTATTCAAGGGTAAAAAAGGTAATCACGGATTATATACGGCAGTTCGATGTAGAAGCTCAAAATAACATAATGGGCAATAATGCTATAAGATTTTATAACCTATAATTAGATAACATAAGCAATAAGACTATTAAGCGATACAGCCATTTAACCATTAAACACTTTTTAAATCATGGATTTACAACTGAAAGATAAAGTAGTTATCATAACCGGAGGAGCGAAAGGAATTGGCGAAGCCATCAGTAAGACTTTGGCAAAGGAAGGCGTCACGGTAGTAATAGCCGGAAGGAACAAGGCCGATAATGATAAAGCGGTCAACGAGATAAAATCGGGTGGGGGAAAAGCCTTCGGCGTCGAAGTGGAATTGTCTGTGGTGGAAAATTGTAAAAAAACGGTGGATGAAACGATTAAACAATTCGGACGCATTGATGGATTAGTGAACAATGCCGGAGTGAATGACAGCATAGGTCTCGAAAAAGGAGACCCGGAAAGATTTCTGCGAAGTCTGCAAAAAAACTTAGTGCATTATTATTGTATGGCGCATTACGCATTACCCGAATTAAAAAAATACAAAGGAGCCATTGTAAATATTGGTTCTAAAGTATCCGTCACCGGACAAGGAAATACTTCCGGCTATGCTGCATCAAAAGGCGGCATCAATGCGCTGACAAGGGAATGGGCGGTGGAATTACTGCCTTATTCCGTTCGCGTGAATACCGTTTTGCCTGCAGAAGTATGGACTCCCTTATATGAACACTGGATCAATTCATTACCCAATCCAAAAGAGAAGCTGGACAGCATTGTATCCAAAATTCCCTTAGAAAGACGTTTTACCACCAGCGAAGAAATTGCAGATACAACCGTTTTTTTACTAAGTCCTCGTTCAAGCCATACAACGGGACAAATATTATATGTGGATGGCGGATACGTGCATTTGGATAGAGCGATTAGCTGAAATCATTCTGAGATAATCTTTGAGCATTGAATATTACCCAAAGGTTCAAAGAGTCCAAGAATTCCTTTGGAAACTTCTTTGTTCGTAAGGACTTCTTTGGAGGAGGATCCTTCGGAGAACATTGACTATTGAACATTGATTATTGAACATTGATTATTGAACATTGATTATTGAACATTGATTATTGATTATTAAATGCCGAACATTACCTCTTGAAACCATAAACCCGAAACATTGAAACACTAAATTTATGCCATCACTACCTGCTAACACCTCTGTAACCGCTTCTACAAGCGAAAAACAAATACCCAATTATGTTTTTCCGCTTATTTTGGTAACAAGCCTTTTCTTTATGTGGGGCTTTGCTTATGGATTACTCGATGCGCTGAACAAGCATTTTCAGGATGTATTTCATATCACCAAACTGAGATCAACTCTTTTGCAAGTGGCTTATTTCGGAGGTTATTTCCTGATGGCGCTGCCTGCAGGATATTTTGTTAAAAAATTCGGATATAAGAAAGGAATTATTCTAGGCTTGCTCTTGTATGCCATCGGTGCGCTTTTATTTATTCCCTCTGCAGAGCTTGGTGAATATTATTTCTTTCTGATATCTATGTTTATCCTTGCCTGTGGCTTGGGTTGTCTTGAAACGGCATCTAATCCTTATGTTACTGTATTGGGCAAACCGGAAACCTCTGAATTCAGATTGAACCTTTCTCAATGCTTTAATGGGGTAGGATCCTTCTTAGGACCCTTTTTAGCAGCCTTTTTATTTTTCGGGCAAAACGAGCTTTCTTCTAAAAAAGCAACAACGGTTACGCATACTGCAAGCCTTGCTTCCGTGATGTACACTTATTTGGTTATCGCCATCGTTGTATTAATTATTGCCTTTTTATTTTACAGAACAAGATTGCCTGAAATCAATGAAGAAGAGCAATTACAGGAATATGCTCAACGTCATTCAAAACCACTGTGGCATAACCGCCATTTTATCTGGGGAGTTATTGCTCAGTTCTCTTATGTGGCGGCACAGGTTGGCATCGGCGCCTTTTTTATTAATTATGCTACGGAAAACTGGGCTGGATCTACAGCAGAACATGCAGCAAAGTTATTGGGCATTAGTTTGATATTATTTACAGCAGGCAGATTCGTGGGAACGGCCTTAATGAAAAGAATAAAACCCAATAAGCTGCTCGCTGTATATGCAATCATTAATATTATACTTTCTGTTTATGTCATATATGGTTCCGGGGCATTTTCTGTATATGTTTTGATGGCCGTATTTTTCTTTGAATCTATTATGTTCCCTACCATTTTTGCGTTAGGCGTAAAAGAACTTGGGGAGCATACCAAACAGGGTGGTTCTTTCATGATTATGTCTATTGTTGGGGGTGCAGCAATTCCGCCAATAATGGGCGTTATTGCAGACAATTCAGGTACCCCAATGTCTTATTGGGTGCCCTTGATATGTTTCATAGTAGTCCTTTATTACGGCATAGATGGATATAAAATCAAGGCAAAAAAACAGCTGGTGCTTGTATAAATTGTTAAATAAAATCAAAAAATACAATTTTTATGTGTTGATAATCAATTATTTGTAAGTATCATTACATTTTTTGATTAAACTTTGCATGATTTTTGCTCTTCTCGTCACATGCGATTAAGCGGAAGAAAATATTTACTCACGGGTATGGTTTCATTGCTGATGACGGCTTTGTGTGCACAGGCTTCGATGGGACAGATAAAAAGGCATATCAGCCTGAAGCACCATTTTGTTGAGCATGGAATCGCGAGCTATTATTCCCACAGCTTTAATGGTAAAACTACCTCTTCCGGTGCTACCTTCACCAATCAGGGAATGACGGCTGCAAGTAATACATTACCAATTGGAACCATTGTGAAAGTTACCAACCTTCATAATAAAAAATGGGTATTAGTGAGAGTGAACGACCGCATGAATGTCCGCAATAAAAGAACGATTGATTTAAGTAAATCTGCAGCTAAAAAGATAGGAATGACTTATCGTGGAATTGCGCGGGTAAAAGTGGAAGTGGTTCCCAAGGCTTTTTACACATTCTTCAATGTATCTCCGTCTGAAACGGTTGCTTCTACTGATATGGGGAATGATTACAGCTCAAGCAACTAATCATATCATCTTGAGCATGGATGCAACCTTAAGCCTGTAGTTATTTGTCTGTTCTCTTGTATAAGCGATGAAATGATCTTCGCTGAACTTACCAACTACTTTTTCCATTTCTCTTTTGTTATCATATACCATAGTCCGGAAGGGATTGGTATAATCCTTGCCGCGAGAAGTTTCTACTTGTTTTTGTACCCATTCCATTATATCTAATGATTCATTAAGCCATTCTGTAAAAAGGTTTTTATTCCAGGAAGAAAACGGGGTCTTTTTAATGTCAATTAAAGAAGCAATCGCATGTATTAGCTTTTGATCTTCATATTTTTCACCTAATTGCAGATATCGCTGATGAATACCTTCCCAGCTATTGATAATTTTATTTTTAATATCTTTTTTTAGTTGGTCAACATCGTCAGCAACTATTAACTGTCCACCTACGTTCACCCAGCCGGCCCGCTTTACTGTTTCTGTAATCTTTAATAAATGGGAAAAATCCTTCAACTGCTTTCTTTCAAATCCAAAAATAATTTCTCTTATAGCATATAACAAAATCATATTTTGAAAAACAGGGTATGCCGATTCAGCTTTTAAAAATTCTACGGGACGTTTTGAATTTTCAATACCATCCAAAATAATATGGAGTGAGCCTGCTTCTTCCGGAGATTCTAATAATACAGTTTTACCGATCCTGCTGATTTCAGCGTGTTTTATGTCCTTAGGTAATTTCTTTTGCCTGGTAAGATAGGCCTTTCCGGTGTAGTATTCCATTAAATCTAAAGCATGGAACATTTCTTCCACAGAATCAGGCGCTAAGAAATCGTATTCTATCCATTGTATTTTTTCATCTCTTTTATCTCGATTCGGATGTTTCCATGAATTTCTTGCCAGTGCATACATATTGTACAGGAACCAATAGCCCGGCATAACAAGTAATCTGTCATGACTCGTATCATTAATTAATAACGAAAAGGGAATGGGTAAATTAATTTCAAAGGGATAGTCTCCTTTGGCAATAAGTGAAAAAGAAGCAAACCTGGAATTATGCTTTAAGCTTACGCATAACCCCGGCCAAAAGCCTCTGCCGGCAATAATTTCCCCATCTGCCCCCCGGGAATTGTGATTAGAGCCAATCGTAGCACCTGCAGCCATATTGCTTTGTCCCATGACCAGCGCCGCACATAAAAAAGAATTATTATGATGCTGTTCATGCGCGGGAAATATCAATGAGTTCAATACTTCGCAGCAGGATACGGTAGCATTATTTCCCAAATAGGAGTTAATCAGGCGCGCTCCATATTTAAGATTGGAATGTGATGCCATCACAAACCTGACTGCTTTTACGCCATAGAATATTCTGCATCCGTAACCAATGATGCCATTGACTAATTCACAACCTTCGCCTATTTGCGTAGTTTCATTTGCCGAACTGTTGATGGTTACATTTTTGATTTTATTAGCCCCTTTCAGATAGGCATCGCTGCCGGTAACCGTATCTTTAATGATCTTACAGTTTTTAATCACACAACGATCACCTACTACGCCATAATAGCCACGATGCAGATCGCTTTTTTCTTCCGTAAATTTTATAAACCGTTTCAGCAGTTGCTCGTCATCGCGATATTTACTCCATAAAAAAGCATCTCCCGGCAACATACCTTCAAAAGGCAATACGCTTCTGCCGCCATTTTCATTGCACAGCTCAAGCCATATACGTACTTTTTCGTCTTCTCCTTCTTTAATGATTCCATTTCCGAATTTGGCATGAGGTGAAGTGGACATTTCATTGACATTCACAATGATCGTTTCATTACCAATGATATAATGCGCCATATAATTCACATTGTCCACCACCACATTATCTCCGAAATCACAGGAACAGATAGTGCTGTTATATAACCCAACGGGCATTCTAAGATTATGAAATTCCAGATAATACGGTTCCAGCTTGCCAATTCTGATTAATCCGAAAAAGTGACATTGCTTTACTAAATCAGCATCGAAAGCTGCCGTGACCAGCAGTTTGTTCCAGTCATCCGAAGTATTATTATTGCGAACCAATGTCTCCACTTCACCCGCAGTAAGATGGCGGTAGATTTTTTCAAGACCGAATAATTGCCTGATTTGCTGTTCACGGATATAATATTCATTTTCCCCTTTAGGCAAAAAATCTTTTTCTATAAAATCATATCCTAATTTTTCAATTGGATTTTTACCAATTACATTCATAAAAAATACTTTTATTTTCCTTGCAGTATTTGGATGCTTACACTTGCCTTATATGACAACTGTCATTTTTATTCCACCGTCACCGACTTCGCCAGATTTCTCGGCTTATCCACATCATAACCCTTTAATACACCGATATGATAAGCGAGAAGCTGCAGGGGAATGACATTAATTATTGGCGCTACCAGTTCATCGGCTTCAGGCACTTCAATCACATCATCAGCAAGAGCGGGGATATTTTTATCTCCTTGGGTCACGACTACTATCACTTTTCCTTTACGGGCTTTTACTTCCTGAATATTGGATATTATTTTTTCATAATAAGCGTCTTTAGTTGCTACAAATACTACGGGCAGGTTTTCATCTACCAAGGCAATCGGACCGTGCTTCATTTCTGCTGCTGCATAACCTTCCGCATGGATGTAAGATATTTCTTTCAGCTTTAAAGCACCTTCCAGTGCTACAGGAAAATTATACCCGCGTCCGAGATACAGAAAGTCATGGGCGTTTTTATATTTTTCCGCCATTTTTTTGATGGCATCATTCAACTTCAGGGTCTCCTCTACTTTTTCAGGAATAGCTTCTAATTCATGGAGCAATTGTAGATAACGTTTGTGTGGGATGCTGCCTTTTTCATGTCCAATTTTCAAAGCCATCAGGCAAAGCACGGCTAATTGGGCAGTAAAGGCTTTGGTGCTGGCAACGCCGATTTCCGGTCCCGCATGAGTATAAACGCCCGCATGAGAGGTCCGTGAAATGGAAGAACCCACTACATTGCAAATACCGAATATAACGGCTCCTTTTTCTTTAGCGCTCTCCATTGCCACCAGCGTGTCTGCGGTCTCACCTGATTGAGAAATGGCAATGATAATATCTCCTTCACGGATGACCGGATTACGATAGCGGAATTCAGAGGCATATTCCACCTCAACGGGAATACGAGTAAGCTCTTCAAACATATATTCTGCCACTAATCCCGCATGCCAGGAAGTACCACAGGCGACTATGATGATTCGTTGTGCTGATTCGAATGAGGTGGTATATTCCCTAAGTCCGCCGAGAATAACCGTGCCACCTTTAGCATCTAATCTGCCTCTGAGTGAATCAAAGATTGTCTGCGGTTGCTCGAATATCTCCTTCAGCATGAAATGATCATAGCCGCTTTTTTCTATGGCAGCCAGTTCAATATCCAGCTTTTGAATGTACGGAGTTTGGATTTCGTTAGAGCTATTTTTCAGGATCAGCTCATCAGCTTTGATAATAGCCATCTCATAATCATTGACAAAAACTACTTCCTTAGTATATTCAACAATCGGCGATGCGTCGGAAGCCAGAAAATGCTCACCTTTGCCGATGCCGATAACCAAAGGACTTCCTTTGCGGGCTGCGATCAGCGTATCAGGATTATCTACATCTAATACTACAATCACGTATGCGCCTACCACCCGTTTCAATGCAACACGGATAGCTTCTTCCGTGCTGCATTGATTTTGTTTTTTAATTTCTTCAATAAAATGTATTAATACTTCTGTGTCAGTATCTCCTGAAAACTGGTGTCCACGCTGGATGAGCTCCTTTTTAATTTGCAAATAATTTTCTATGATGCCATTATGAACAATGGTTAACTTTTTATCTCCGGATGTGTGCGGATGTGCATTTTTGTCATTTGGCTCGCCGTGTGTAGCCCAGCGAGTATGACCAATTCCGATGGAACTGTTCATATCTTTGCCGGTAAGCAGGTCTTCTAATTCAGCCACCTTACCTTTTTTCTTATAAACGTGCAATCCATTATTCAGCATAGCCACCCCCGCGCTGTCATAGCCGCGGTATTCCAGTCTTTTTAAGCCTTTTAAAATGACGGGGTATGCCTGCCTGTGTCCAATATAAGCTACGATACCACACATATATTCTATATTTATGTTAAGACATCAAGAATCTTTTCTAAGAAAAGCCTCATTTTACTGCCGCCCGCATCTATTTTTATAGTACGAGTTCAGGATCAAATTCCCTCACTTTTCTTTTTGAAAGCTCCAAAAATATATAAATTACGATAAACGCTGCACTTTTCTGATAATTAGTGGTAAAGGTATGGAAACAATACTTTTTATTAAATCAGGGGGTAAAAAGCTATCTTACATCCAGCCAATCGTCCCGTCCATTAAAATTCCCAATCAGAGCACATTCAATGCCGCCGTATCAGTGATTTTCGTTCTGTCATTATATAAGCATTCTTATTTAAACGCCATAGGGTAAGGATTTTTTTGTTTGATTTTTCAATTCGTTCTGTATCTTGTGCTTTCATATCAGAAGCCGTTTAAAATAATTAGTCATGCGAAAAATAATTATTCTTTTTATAGCATTTGTATGCTTTCTATTGCCTGAAATGCTTTTGGCGCAACAATTTCAACTATCTTCTCCTGATGGCCGGCTTCAGGTAAAGATTCATTATGATAAGACCTTATCTTTTTCCATAGTAAAAAATGAACAGACGATTATTCCTTCTGCCACCATAGCCATGAAGCTGGCAAATGCGACCATTCCGGGTGAAAACGATAAAATCAATAAAACGGTTACGCATACGGTCAATGAGCTTGTTCATCCGGTGGTGCCGGTTAAAAATTCGACTATTCAAGATAATTATAACGAGCTTATTCTTCAGTTTAACGATCATTTTAATATCATATTCCGGGCTTACAATGATGCCATTGCTTACAGGTTTCAAACTGATTTCCCCGACTCAATCATTGTACAAAATGAGAAGTTTAACATCGCCCTGCCGGCGGATGCAGAAGCATGGCCTGCTTTTATTACAGGTAAAGATAATGTGCATGATAAATGGATGAATCCTTATGAGCACATTTATCAGAAAATGCAGGTAAGAAATATTAATGAAAACAAGATAGCGCAGTTGCCCTTATTAATTGGCTTGAACCAGCAAGGGAAACTACTGATTACTGAAAGTGATTTATATGATTATCCGGGATTGTATTTTGAAGGAACCGGTTCTGACAAGCTGCAATCGGTTTTCCCACCCAGAGTTAAAAGCAACGTACAGAATATCCGTGGCCAGGGTGGCTGGGACAGAACGCTGCATCCGGCATCTGTATATGACGATATTGCCAAAACCAAAGGCACACGTTCTTTTCCCTGGCGTATCCTGGCAGTCGCAGACCGGGATGATCAATTGCTGGATAATGAAATTGTTTATAAGCTGGCGGAGCCCAATCGCATACAAAACTCAGCCTGGATAAAACCCGGACTGGTAGCCTGGGATTGGTGGAATGACTGGAATATTACCGGCGTGGATTTTCATGCAGGCATTAACACCGATACTTATAAATATTATATTGATTTTGCTTCCCGTAATCATCTTCCCTACATTATTATGGATGAAGGATGGTATGAGCTTGGTAATCTGACACAGGTGAAGCCCGTCATTAATATGCAGGAACTGGTGCAATATGCCGGGAAAAGAAATGTGGGGATTATTCTTTGGTGCTCATGGCTGACATTGGATCATCAGATGGAAGAAGCATTGAATTTATTTCGGCAATGGGGCATCAAAGGGATTAAAGTGGATTTTATGGATCGCGATGATCAGGCAATGGTAAATTTCTACTGGCAATGTGCAGCATCGGCGGCAAAGCATCATTTGCTGGTTGATTTTCATGGAGCACATAAGCCGACGGGGTTGAACCGCACTTATCCTAACGTGGTTAATTTTGAAGGTGTACCCGGGTTAGAGCAGGATAAATGGACAGATAGTCTGACTACGCCCACGATGGCAGTTACCTTACCGTATATACGGATGTTTGCCGGCCCGATGGATTATACACCGGGCGCTATGCGTAATGCCCAGAAAAAAGATTTCCGGCCTATCAATGATAACCCGATGAGCCTTGGAACACGTTGTCAGCAACTGGCTATGTATGTCATATTTGATGCGCCGTTGCAAATGCTTTCGGATAATCCTACAACCTACGAGAAGAATAAAGAATGTCTGGATTTTATCGCTGGAGTTCCTACCACTTGGGATCAAACCATTCCTTTGGGCGGCGAAGTGGGTGAATATGTGGCGTTGGCGAGAAGAAAAGGAACAAAATATTTTGTGGGAGCCATGACGAACTGGCATGCAAGAGACATTACCATAGACTTTTCTTTTCTTCCGGCTGGGACGCATCCTATTATTATATTTCAGGATGGCGTGAATGCCGACCGCAATGGTACCGATTTTAAGAAGGTGGAGAAGACCGTCACACGGAATGATAAACTAACGATTCACCTGGCGCCGGGTGGGGGATGGGCGGCAAGGATTGAATAATGCCTTATTGATACTGTTTTCATTAGTAGCTCATTAGTGTCTCATACTATTCTCATACTCTTTATGCGCTTTGAGGCCCCCGGCCCCAAAGGGGAGGAGATAGTTATATATTTAGGGAAGATCATGCCCTGATTTTATACATTGAGTGCGCTTTAACTATACTTTATCCATACTTTATCCATGCCTCATCTACGGAGTATCCATGGAGTATCTACTTTATCTATGACCAATTGACGTGAGTCCGATCCATTTCACCTTGATGATCAAGGTCATATTGCCTGCTCGCTTATACCTTTAGTGCGCTTTTAATAGAGCGAAGATAGGGCGAAGGTAGGGGGTATCCTCCTTTGGTCTTGCTCTTTGATTTGGCTGAGGAGCCGGACAAATAATGACTTGCCTTTAGTAAGAGGATTACCATCCATCACTTACTTTGGCGATTTTAACCGCATCCTAATAAAGTACCCCTGTCTTTGTAATGGATCTTCTTTTTCGGGCAGGATGAAACCTTAATGGAAATAATGTAACCTGCCTTTGTCGGCAGGCAGGCAAGGTTTAATAGTTTTTGTAATCACTTTTCTACTAAGGTTCGCCACCCCGAACAAAGTAAAAATACTCTCTAATGATAATTCGAGGTAGATAGATTTATTGGCTTTCAGCAACATAGGAGTTAGCCCGCTTTTTTCTTTTGAACAAATTGATGAACTTTGCAACTTAAGTACTTTTTTTAAATCAATAAAATCAATTAATCATGTCAAATGCTTCAGGAACAGCCATTAAGCTAAAAGGAAACACTATTCATACGGTAGGCCATTTACCTGAAAAAGGGTCAAAAGCGAAAAACTTCACCTTAGTGGCGGACGATTTGTCCGAAAAATCATTATCTGATTTTTCAGGCAAAAAAATAATTCTGAATATTTTCCCCAGTGTCAATACCGGCGTTTGTGCGGCTTCTGTCAGGACATTCAATCAGAAAGCTGCCGGTTTGAAAAACAGTGTTGTATTATGTATATCCAAAGACCTGCCTTTTGCACAAAAACAATTTTGCGGCGCCGAAGGAATTCATGACGTGGTCATGCTGTCTGATTTCAGAAGCGATTTTGGACATGAATATGGCGTTCAGATAGCAGACGGGCCCATGAAAGGATTGCTTAGCCGTGCAGTAATAGTCATTAACCCGGAAGGAAATATCATTTATGAAGAGCAAGTCCCTGAAATTACTCAGGAACCTGATTATGAAAAAGCGCTGACTTCGCTGAATTAAAGTTTATCCGTTATATTTTTTGAAAATGGAGGTCGCTGTATGTCCTCCGAATCCAAAAGTGTTATTCAGCACATAATTAACGGTGGTGGATACAGGCTTTCCAAGGATAATCTTTAATCCTTCGGGAATTTGTTCATCTAATTCTACTGTGTTGATGGTTGAAGGGATGATGTCGTTTTTAATAGAGAGGGCACAAATAATACCTTCAATAGCTCCTGCTCCGCCCAGCAAATGTCCTGTCATGGATTTGGTAGCGCTGATGGCTATCGGATGATCTCCAAATGCTCTTTTAATACCCGCTAATTCTCCAATATCTCCCTGTGCGGTAGAAGTGGCGTGGGCGTTCACATAATCAATTTTATCGGGAGATATCTGCGCATCTTTTAAGGCTTTGGTTATTCCAAGCCATGCGCCTAAGCCATCGGCAGGTGTTGCCGTCAAATGATAAGCATCGGCAGCCATGCCCCCCCCTGCAACTTCCGCATAAATTTTAGCGCCTCTTTCCAGGGCATGCTCCAATTCTTCTAATATTAAAGCACCGCCGCCTTCACCAACCACAAACCCGTCTCTTGTTTTATCAAACGGACGGGAAGCTGTCTCGGGTGAGTCATTTCTTTTTGATAAAGCCTGAGAAGCGTTGAATCCACCTATGCCTGCTTCGATAATAGGGGCCTCAGATCCGCCGGCAACCATCATATTGGCCTTACCCATTCTGATAGTATCAAATGCATTGATGATAGCGGTATTGGAAGAGGCACAGGCAGACACGGTGCAATAATTGGGCCCGTACAATTGGTGACGGATGGAAATGGCGCCTGCAGCAATGTCGCATATCAATTTTGGAATGAAGTAAGGATTAAACCTGGGCGTACCATCACCGGCAAAGAATTCTTTCAATTGTTCCTGGAAGGTACCTATTCCGCCATTTCCTGAAGCCCATATCACGCCTATTTCATAGAGCGCTTCTTTTGGCATTTGGGTAAAGTCCAACCCCGCGTCTGCAATGGCTTGGTCGCTGGCGGCAATAGCATACTGGGTAAAGAGATCATATTTTCTGATTTCCTTCCTTTCCATATAATCTTCTGCATGAAAGTCTTTCACTTCACACGCAAAATGCGTTTTAAATTTTGTGGCATCAAATTTTGTAATAGGTCCGGCTCCGCTTTTCCCGGCTAATACATTCTTCCAGAATTCCTCTACATTGTTGCCTAAGGGAGTAATCGCTCCCAGGCCGGTGATAACTACTCTTTTCATCCAAGAATATTTAATTTTTTTTAAAGATCAGATGCTTGCCTGTTAGCAGACAAGAAACCTTGTTTTTCTACTTCTTTATTTGTTAAACAATTGATCATGCAATCATGTCTGTTACCAAATTTATTAATTATACTTTAAACGCTTGAACCCACTCCGAAAAGTCAAAAACTGCCCCTAAGGCTCAAAGGCACGAAGAAAGCACAAAGCAGCATTACTTGTCTTGCAAGCCTTTGCGAAACTTAGTGACTTCGTGTCTTAGTGGCAAAAGAGGCGAAACATACTTTTCATAGCGGACTTAAGGCTCAGAATCTTTATATTTAAATGAGTATAAAACATTGATTATAAGTAAATTATAAGCTACCATTTGTCAAATTCCATTTTGTTTAAAGTATAATTTCAGGTGGAAAATTAGTGATTTATCGTCAGAATATCCATGAAAGTTATATAACAATTTTCCAAACCTGTTCGTTATTTATTTTAAAGTCAGTAAAATCCCTGTTATGGAAATGTTTAATGAATATAGCCGTTTTTTGGAAAGCGATATTGCTTCGCCCCATGCCACGATGACTGGCATTCTGAATCATGCAGAAATTATGGATGTAACGCTGCGGCTGATTCCCCGTAAACCCTTTACCGGATGGAAAGATTCACTTACCGGTTCCAATAAATTTCTGAGCCGCACACAATATGCTTCACAGTTTGGTGCTTCCAATGCTGATCTGCGTTTAATAGAAAGATTTGCCCATGCCAAAGGATTGACAATTGTCGAATCCAATGCTGATCGTTGTTGTGTTGTTTTACGCGGGACTATTCAGGCAATGAGTGAGGCCTTTAATGTTAAACTGGCACAATATACTACCTCTGCGGGACACGTCTTTCGTGGGAGGAGTGGCTGTATTCATATTCCGAAAGAGCTGGAAGGTAAAATAGAAGGCATATTCGGGCTGGATAACCGGCCGGTTGCTACGCCACATTTTCGTATCAAAAAAACAAGGAAAGGAACTTTTGCTCCTCAGCAGGCAGGTGTATCGTATAATCCCAATGAAATTGCGGCTATGTATGATTATCCTGCGGGTAATACCGGCAAAGGGCAGTGTATTGCGCTGATTGAGCTGGGTGGTGGATACCGTACTGGCGATATAAATACCTATTTTAAAGGCTTAAACATTCCCTCTCCTTCGGTTAAAGCCGTATCTGTAGATGGCGCTGCCAATAATCCCGGAACTGCAGACGGGCCGGATGGCGAAGTGATGTTAGATATTGAGGTGGCAGGTGCCGTTTCACCCGATGCACAAATTGTGGTCTATTTTGCCCCTAATACGGATCAGGGTTTTCTGGATGCTGTCACTACCGCTATCCATGACAAAACCAATCATCCGAATGTAATATCCATCAGTTGGGGAGGGGCGGAGATCAACTGGACACAACAGGCAATGACCTCTTTTGATCAGGCTTTTCAAAGCGCGGCAGCCCTGGGAATAACCATTACCACGGCAGCAGGTGATAGTGGGTCGTCTGATGGGGTCAATGATGGCGAGGCGCATGTGGATTTTCCATCAAGCAGCCCTAATGTATTGGCTTGCGGAGGGACCACCATTGAAACTAAAAATAATAAAATAATTAGTGAAATAGTCTGGAACGGAGCAGGCGGCGGCGCTACAGGCGGGGGAATCAGTGATGTTTTTTCATTGCCGGATTATCAGAAAAATGCCAAAGTGCCTCCCTCTGTCAATACGGGCAAACGTATAGGCAGAGGATTGCCGGATGTGGCTGCCAATGCCGACCCCAATTCAGGATATAATATTCTCGTGGATGGAAATAGTCTGGTTGTTGGTGGAACCAGTGCGGTAGCACCACTTCTGGCGGCATTGAT